>JBBRUN010000533.1:0-3872 GCA_038247765.1 Gemmatales bacterium
CCGTGAAGTACGAACCGACGCATTCTTGCCCGCATCTCCACCCCGGCCGTGCGGCGACGATACTGCTGAATGAGAAACCGATTGCGACCTTCGGCGAACTCCACCCGAAGGTCGCGAGCGCGTTCGGTTTGTCCGATCGCGCCGTGCTCGTCGCCGAGATTGACGCCGACGCCATGTTGGCAGCCGTGCCCGAGCGTTATGCCTATCGGCCGTTCAACACACTCCCCGCCGCAAAACGCGATGTCGCCGTGATCGTCCCCGAGACTCTGCCGATGGATCGCGTGTTGGCCGAGTTGCAGGCCGCCGGCGGTGACTTGCTGACGGGTGCGGAGTTGTTCGACGTCTACCGGGGCGACAGCATACCGGCGGGGACGAAGAGCCTCGCCTTCGCGTTGACCTACCAGCCGAAGGAAAAGACGTTGACCGACAAAGAGATCGACAAGGCCCACCAGAAGATCGAGAGCCGCTTGGTGCATGTGCTGAAAGCGCAGATCCGCGGCAAGTGATTCGGGGTTTGCCAATTTCGCGAACCAGTTAAGGCGCCAGCCCTACCCGAGAATAGGCGGGACGCCGAAAAGACTCGTCAGATTCCGTTAGCGGCAACGATTGTTGGAGCCTGTCAGGCATTCTGGCGGCTCGTCCGAGCCGGACGCGTTAGCGACGTTTTGAATGGCTGCCCAGTTGCGTTCGTTTGTCTCAGCCGAGCCTTTACGTCGCTAACGCGTCCGACTCGGACGAGCAGCTTCGGCTGAAAACAGTGCTGAATTCTTCACCCGCGTCGTGCGGAGCACGACCTGCTGGATCACATCCATTCGAGAACCTCCAAGCATCCTCGGCGCACCCCGTGTTTCTTCTGGGGTTGGAACGCCCACGGTGCGATGGTACAAGTCGGTGACTTCTCCCCGGGGTCGATTCCGTGTTCGCATCGCCGCGCTCCGCGACCGTCTGGCTCATCGCCATCGCCACGCTCGTCCGCCTCGTTTGGGCCTACGAACTCGACGCGCTCAACGACGAAGCCTACCATTGGCAATTCGTCCGCCAGCCGGCGCTCAGCTACTTCGATCACCCGCCGATGACCGGCTGGATCGCCACGGCCAGCATCGCCGCCTGCGGCGGTTGGGTGCATCCGCTTTCGCTCCGCCTCGGCTTCGTGCTGCTCTTCGCCGGATCGTGCGCGGTTCTGTTCCGTTGGACGTCGCGCTGGTTCGGTCCCGCAGCCGGGTTCTGGGCCGTCGTCGGCCTAACGCTGTCGCACTACTACACCGCGTTCGGCGGCATCTTGGCCGTCCCCGATTCCCCGTTGCTGTTCTTCGCGGTGTTCACATTTTGGCAACTGAGCGAAGCCGCCGGTTGCGACGCGGTCGGCCGGGCCCCGTTGCGGCTGGGCCGCTGGTTACTCGTCGGCCTCGGCCTCGGTTGCGCGATGCTGAGCAAGTACCACGCGGTGCTGATTCCGCTGTCGGTGGTGCTCTACGCCATCATCACTCCGAGCCGCCGGCGATTGCTCGGGTCCCCCGGGCCGTGGATCGCGTGCCTCGTCGCGGCGGCGGTCTTCAGCCCAGTGCTAATCTGGAACTCGGAGCACGAATGGGCGAGCTTCAAATTCCAAGGTGGCCGCGCGACCGAAGGGGGCGGTCCGCTGATCCACGAAGGGCCGACGAAATGGCTCTTCGGGCCGATGCTGTTCCTACTGCCGTGGTTCTGGTTCTGGATGGTGCTGGCGCTCGTCGCCCGCCTCCGGCGCTTCCGCGCGCTCGACGGCATCGACCGATTGATTGTGGTGTTGTCCGTCGTCCCGCTCGCCTTCTTCTTCGTCACGTCGTGCCTGAGTCCGACGGCGCTGCCGCATTGGGCGCTCATCGGGTACATCCCACTATTCCCGCTCGCCGGGGACATTTGGGCCAGGCAGCGCCAGCGCCGGATGGTTTGGTTCAAGCCAATGGTCGCCTTCTGGGTCGTCGCGGAGGCGGCGCTGTTGCTCGGCATTATCGCCCATGCGAAGACGGGCATCGTGCCGATCCCGGCGGGGGCAGTGGATGAATCGCGGCAGTTCAGCGGCTGGCCGTCGGTCGCGGCGCAACTGGATCAGCGCGGTTTGCTGAACGAGCCGGACGCGTTCTTGTTCACGAACCACTGGGAAACATCGGGGCAATTGGCGTTCGCCGTCCGCAATCGGTTGCCGGTGGCGTGCTATCACTCGTTCGATGCCCGCGGTTTTGCCTTCTGGTCGAAGCCGACGGACTATGTCGGCCGCACCGGATTCATGCTGGTTGTCGACGAAGCGAGCGAAGCCGAGACGCTCCGGCAATTCGAAGGGTACTTCGCACGGATGACGGTGGCCGCCGAGTTCCCGATGACGCGCGACAACGGCCGTTTCTTTCGCCGGGTGAAGGTCTACCGCTGCGAGAATCAGCGGATTCCATACCCGTTCGATTTCACGGGGCGGAAGTGAATTCCGGCGGCGGATCGAGATAGCCGAACAAGTCGGGCAGTGCCAGCGCGAAGCCGGGCAAGACATTGCCACCATCGAGGAGATCGGTGCCGCGCAGCAAGGTGAAATCGTTCGGGCTAGTGTAAACAGCGACCGTTCGCTCATCGGCGTCGACGATCCAAAACAGGGTCGTGCCCGCCGCGAAGAAGTCCACTCGTTTGCGATCCATCTCGGCGATGGTGTTGGAATCCGAGAGGACTTCGACGGCGATAGCTGGAACAGTTGGGCCGATGCTCTTCATGGCCGCGCGGGGAAATCCGGCCGTGCCCCATGGGTAGTAGCCAACATCCGGTAGTCGGAGTTGATTGGGGGCGACTCGAACCAGCCCGTCGGCTCCGGCGACAATTCCCAAACGTCGGGGCATGACGAACGCATTCAGGCAACTCAAGATCCAACCAGCCAAGAAGCTTTCTCGGAACCCCATAGGCTTCTCCACGAGTTCACCGTCGATGAGTTCGACCATGCGCTTGTCGTCGCCATCCAAGGCTTCGAGCGCATCGGCTTCCGTGGCCCAAGCCTTCCGCACGGGCGATTCGAGGAGTTCGGCGTGGGTCATCTTCGATCCTCGCGCGGGAGGGGGGCCGATTCGATCTGCTCCCAAGTGAATGGGCAAACGGGCGGGAAAGCTTCGAGCGGAAGGCCCGTCTCGACGCATGCGATCTGGGCGGCCTTGGCGTAAATATCAACCAAGTGTGCGGCCGCGTGATTGCGGAGCGTACCGCTATCGAGGATGCCCTGTAGTTTCTGTCGCTGCAGCAAGATGCTCCGTTCCCAGCTTTTTGAGCGGCGATCCGGTTGAAAGTACCACTTGAGCAAGTGCGCCAGCAGTTGGGCCAGCCGGCTGTTCACCTCGCGACGATCCCGTTTGGCCATGTCGGATAAGTACTCCGCGAGTTGGATGTGATCCAACTCCGCGAACCGCCCTTGGGCGACGAGATCCGACATGGCGTCAAGCCACGCGGTTTCGTCGGCTTCGTAAAGGGCAGTCAGCGGCTCTGCTTCGAGCATGGGCATGGATCAGAACTCCAATGGATGGGCGGAGTGTATTCTACGGTAGCGGGCGTTGAATCGAAATGCTTACGCACGCTTCTGCATCTCCCAATCCTCGCTCGTCAGCAAAACCTCGCGGGCGCTGCTGCCGTTGAAGCTGCCGACGATGCCGTCCTCGGCCATGAAGTCGATCAACCGGCTCGCGCGGCCGTAGCCGATACCGAGCGCGCGCTGCAACAGCGACGTACTACCGCGCCGTTCGCGGAGCACCACTTCGATCGCTTGCTCGTACAGCGCATCGCGGTCGCGCATCTTCTCGCCGGCGTCGCCGCCACCGACCGTGTCCTTCGCCTTCAGATTCAACAGTTCGCTCTCGAAGTTCGGCTCGTAC
>JBBRUN010000534.1:0-3855 GCA_038247765.1 Gemmatales bacterium
AGGATGTGGACTGGTCGGCCGCTGCCGTCGGGGAACGTCTTGGACGGGTCGATGCCGACGGTGCGGTAGATGGTGCTCCACACCTGCGGCACCTTGTACGGGCTGTCCTTGGGCTCCTCGCCGCGAGCCGTGGTCGTGCCAACAGCCTGGCCCATCTTCAGACCGCCGCCCGCGATCAGCGCGGACATGACCGATTCCCAGTGTTCGCGGCCTGCTTTGGCGTTCACCTTGGGGTCGCGCCCGAACTCGCCCCACATGACCGTCACCACGTCCTTCTCCAACCCGCGGTCGTGCAGATCCTGAATCAGCGCGGCGATGCCGCGGTCGAGTTGCGGCAGCCATTCCTTGCAGTACTTGAAGTTGTCGAAGTGCGTGTCCCAGTTGCCGAAACTCAGCGTCACGGCGCCGACGCCCGCCTCGACCAACCGCCGGGCGGTGAGGAACTTCTCCACGCCCTTGTATCGCTCGCGGGTGCGAGCGTCTTCGAGGTTCACATTCAGCGCCTTGGCCACATTGCCGGAAACGACCATGTCGAAGGCGCGGGCTTCGAAGGCGTCCAGCCCCGCCATCGTGCCCGCGACGTCGGTGTCGCGGCGCATCTCGTCGAACCCCTTGAGCAGGGTTTGACGCTTCTTGAGCCGTTCGGGCGTCACGCCGTTGGACAGGGTCAGGTTCCGCATGCCGGGACCGCTCGGCAGGAACGGCCGGTGCGCCACACCGAGGAAGGCCGGTTCGCCGCCACCGGCGGCGTTGAGGGTGACGAACGGCGGCGCACCGGAAGGGCCGACGCCGCGCAGTTTGGAGATGATCGACCCGAACGATGGGTGGCCCGCCACCTTGTAGCCCGATTGGATCTCGTGGTCGCGGTGGCCCACGGCGCCGGTCACCACGGTGCGGACGACGGCCAGTTTGTCCCACATCTTGGCCTGGAGCGGGAAGTGCTCGCAAATCGAGACGCCATTCACGTTCGTCTTAATCGGGTTGAACTCCCCGCGATACTCCTTCGGGGCGTCCGGCTTGAGGTCGTACATGTCGGTATGCGGCGGGCCTCCCGGCAGTTCGATCATGATGACGGATTTCTCCGCGGCCGGTCGGCCGGCGGCCTTTTGCTCGGCGCGTACGCGCAGCATGTCGGCCAGCGTCAACCCAGCCCCGAGCGCACCGATCTTGAGAAAGCCGCGGCGGCTGACCCCGTCGCACATGCGCTGGCGCGCGCCCCACATCGTCAGCATGGCAATGCTCCTCGTCGGTTTAACGAAATGCGTTCGGGCGGGTCGCTGGCGGCAGCGTTACATTGTGGCCGGAAGAGGACTGCGGGGCAAGGGTGGATGTCAACCGGCCCGGCGATCGCGTGATCCGCCGGGCACGTACACATGCGGCACCGGGCCAAGATTGTCTAACGAACGGCGGCGGAGTTGGGCATCACGTTGGTGGCCTTGCCCGGTTACAGCCCGGATTTGAACCCGATCGGGGACTGTGGAAATGGATGCGCGAAGAGGTGACGCAGCACCAATGCCACGACACACTCCCACCTCTTCGACGCTTGCAAAGGCTTCATCGAGGAGGTCAACCGGGACGCGCTCGCCGTCGTCCGAAGACTCTGGCCCCGATTAGAGCTTGAGGCCGAAGTCGAGAAAACTCGGATTCTCAAGTTGAACTCTGTTTAGCTTTCGGAGCTTTCGCTGCTTTCGCTGCTTTCGGCCGGGGGGGTGTGCAGAATGACCGAAACCTAAAAGCTAAAGTTGGCTCCAAGGGCATGCCGAAAGTCGAGCGCAGCGCAAAGTCAGTGTGGTTTTGGGTTTGCGCTGGCGCGACCCAGAAACCGGCGAGAAGGGGATTGGCCCGTTGCAGTTTTCCGCTTGCAGCCGACCCGAGCCTCGGCTATTCGCACCGCGTACTGGATCGACCCGCGGAGCGGATCATGCGACGGAATGCTTGGCTGGGTCTGTTCGCAGCTCTGTTCCTGATCGTGGGGCCGGGCTGCTGGCACGCGTCGAAGAAATACGACACGAACGTGCCGCACGTCGAGGAATTCAACGCCCCGCCGAAGGAAGCCCGCTACGACAATCCGCCGGAATCGGGGTACAAAAAGCCGCCGCCGAAGAAAGAATTCCGGCCCGGCGCGGGCCAAGGTGGCCCCGGCGGCGGTGCCGGTGGCCCACTCCAGTAACGTTTCTTCAATTCCAGATTCCATTCGGTAGCCGTGGCCGGACTCCCGCGGGAGTCTCGGCATCCGGGTACCATCTCCGTGACAATTCGGTTACAGTATTTCCAATCCGGTCGGTTGCGCGTACCGTCTGGAGTATGAGGCAATCCGTTTCTCTCTTCCCGGAGTTTCCCCATGCGTTTGAATCGTTGGCTCATGGTCGCCCCCATCGCGGGCGCCGTCGGCGTCGGGCTCAGTGCCGATTATTTGTTCAGCGCGGATGACAAAAAACCGGCCGCCGATCCGAAGCCGGCCGTGACGCTGCCAATCACCCAAGTCGTCATGTTCAACTCCGGCGTCGGCTACTTCGGCCGCAGCGGCAAAGTCACCGATGATGCGCGGGTCGATTTGACCTTCCCCGAAACCGACATCAACGACCTGCTGAAATCGATGACGCTGCAAGACTTGGACAACGGCCGGGTCAGCGCCGTCAGCTACGACAGCCGCGAACCGGTCGCTCGGACGCTCAGCAGCTTCGCCATCAACTTGAACAGCCAACCGACGCTCGCCGGGATTCTGACGCAGACACGCGGCGAGAAGATCGAAGTCGTCATGCAACCGGGCGCGACGACGCAACCGGGGAACCTCAGCGGCACCATCGTCGGCATCGAGTCGCAGAAGATCCCGGTGGGCACGGCCCAACTCGACACGCAGATGCTGAACATCCTGACGGGCGAGGGCCTGCGCTGCATCAAGATGATGGACATCCAGCGCGTGCGCTTCACGAACTCGGTTCTCGAAGGCGAACTCAAACGCGCCCTCGATGTGTTGGCCCTCAGCCACGACACCGCGAAGAAGGCGGTGCAGTTGCACTTCAGCGGCGACGGCGAACGCCGGGTGAAAGTCGGCTATGTCATCGAGTCGCCGATCTGGAAGACGAGCTACCGACTCGTGCTCGACAAAGAAGGCAAGCCGTACCTGCAGGGTTGGGCCATCGTCGAGAACACGACCGACGAAGACTGGAACAGCGTGAAGATGGCGCTGGTGTCGGGACGGCCGATCAGCTTCAAGATGGACCTGTACAACCCGCTGTACGTGCCCCGGCCGACGGTCGAACCGGAACTGTTTGCCTCGCTGCGGCCGCCGGCGTACGAAGGGGGCTTCAAAGACGCGGTCGCGGGCGTACCGGCCCCCAAGCCGAGCGCATCTGCACCTCCGGGTGCCAATGCCACTGGCGACTTCGGCGGTGGTGCCGGCGGACCGGGTCGCGGTGCGTTCAAAGCCGACGGCAAGGGCGGCTTGGCCGAGATGGATCGCAGACGCCAGGTCGATAAGGAATACGCCGCGCAATTGGGCCGCGACTTGAATGAGCGCATGGATCTCGGTTCCGTCGTCTCCGCCGCGACGGCCTCCAAGCTCGGCGACTTCTTCCAATACGCCATCGACCACCCCGTCAGCCTCGCCCGGCAGAAGTCAGCCCTCTTGCCGATCGTCGGCAAAGACATCGAAGGTAGCCGCGTCAGCATCTACAACCCGAGCGTGCAAGCCAAGCATCCGCTGCTCGGTTTGAAGTTCCGGAATACCAGCGGCAGCCACCTGTCGCAAGGTCCTGTCACGGTGTACGAAGGCAGCACCTACGCCGGCGACGCCCGCTTGCTCGACACGCCGCCGAAGGACGAACGCCTCATCGCCTACGCCGTCGACCTCGC
>JBBRUN010000535.1:0-3855 GCA_038247765.1 Gemmatales bacterium
GATGCCCCCTTCGCGCGGCACGTCTTGCTTGTCCATCGAGGCGAAGAGCTTGTCGAGCTTGGCTTGGTATTCGGCCAGCGGCAGGTGCTTCTTCTTGACGATGCCGGTGTGCGGGGCCTCTTTGGTTTCAATCTTGGCCGACCCAGGCGTTGGTGCCGGCGGCTTCGGCAGTCCTTGCATCAGCAGGTTCAACTCGGCTTGATATTCGGCGGGAATGGCGACGGGGGAGCCGGGGAGGACTTCGAGACTGAGTTTCGGGAAGTCCGCTTCGCGGGCATTCAAGCAACTCGTGTCGCAGATTTGGATCGCGATACCGTCGAACGAGACCGGCTGCGAACCGAGTGCGGCGTTCGGAGAGACAATCGCTTTGAGAATCCACGTCGCGGGTTGTTTGTAGACGCGATCTTTCAAAGGTGCTCGGTCGGTCGATGTCTTTTCGATCCAGCCTTCGGGATCGTCGACCGCGCCGACGATGTACAGGCTACGCAATTGCGGTTCCGGATTCGATTCGGGCTTCAGCAAGTTCCGCCCGGTCTGCCCAGTCGGAACGTTCATGGGGTATGTGTACCAACCACGTTTCGGCGTCACGGTGATCTTCAGCGTGACGACTTCGCCGGGCTTCGCCTTCGCCGGAAACACTTCTGCGGCGATCTCGCCGACATCGGCGAAGCCCTTCGGCTTGAACCCGCTACCCGGGATAGTGAGCTGCGCGGCCGCGAATGCCGGGAGTGCCAGAGCGACCGCGAGTGCGAAGAGGATCGTGCGCATGGAGAGTCGCCCTAGAAATGGAAAAGCCCACGGTCGCCGCGGCCGTGGGCTTCGAAATCCTGCCGCCCGGCGGTCATTTGTCTTTCAGTACCTTCTCGACTTCCGCAGCGTACTTCTTATCCACGGCCACCGCCGGGCCGTCGAGTACCTTGAACGCGGCCACCGGCGCCAGCGTCTTCGGCGGGAAACAGGAATCTTTATCGCAAATGCTGAGCACGAACTTCGGGATCGCCACGGTCGCGGCACCGACTACAGCCTTCGGAGACACGACGGCTTTTCGTTCGTACACGACCTTACCGTGGTAGTAGTTCAAAGCCTTGATGCCCAGCAACCGCTCGGCCTTGGACTCCGCGCCCGGGGGGTCGAGGGCCTCGCCGACGAAAATCAGGGTGCCGGCTTCCGGGAACACGAGCTTGTTCACCATGTCCCCGGCGAGTTTGTCCGGCTGCACGAGCGGATACGTGTGGAAGCCATCGAGCAGCGTAACGGTGAGTTTGAAGATCACCGTTTCTCCGGGCTTGGCATCGGCCGGGGTGATGCTGGCTTCGACTTTCTCGACGCCCTTCGGGAGCGCAGCCGGCTTTTCAGCGGCGATGGCCAACGGAGTCAACACGAACAACGTGGCGAGAACGCGTGTGAGCATGCCTGTCTCCTGTATCTGACTAAACACTGACCACTGACCACTATTTCTTCGGCTGCCATTCCTTTTGCGGCGGCGGTGGCTCGACGCCCGTCAGTGCCAGTGTCGACACCTTCAACGTCTTCAAATCGACGACACGGATGCGGTGGGCGTTCGTGTCCGCGACGTACAGCTTCCCGGCCGCGATGCTCAAGCCGGCCGGCTCGTTGAAGTTCACGCCCTTGTCGGCCGGGTCGCCGATTACCGCGATCGTCTTCGTATCGGTCGTTTTCGGGTCGAGCAGTTTCAGCTTGTTGTTGTAAGTGTCGGCGATGATCACCTTGTCGCCGTAAGCGATGACGCCGAGGGCGTGCTGGATGCGGACGTCTTTCCCTGTGCCGTCTTTGTCGCCGAATTCGAAGAGGCCTTCGCCGATGAGCGTTTCGACCCGACCATTTCCGTCGGTGCTCAGCTTGCGGATGGCGCTGACTTCGGAATCGGCGACATAGAGGAACTTGCCGTCGCTCGTCAGGCCCGATGGCTGGGCGAAGCGACTGGCGTAGAGCGGACCATCTTTGATGTTTTCGCCGCCGTCCCCTGCGTAGACTTGGATCTTGTTATCCTTGAGGTCGTAGGCCCAAAGTTGGTGGTGCCCGGCCATCGCGATGAACAGCGTGTCGCCGACTTTGAGCAGATCCCACGGGCTGTTCAAACCGGTTTTCAGCGGGTCGGCCGGAGTATCGGTGAAGCGCGACCTCGAGTCTTGCTGGCCGGTGCCCGCAAACATTTTGACCACGCCGGTCTTGAGGTTCGCCGCGCGGATGCTGTGGTTCTTGCGATCCGCGATGTAGAGCAGGTCGCCGTCGAGAGCCATTCCCTGCGGATCGTCGAATTGGGCGTCGGCGAACTTGCCGTCTTTGAAGCCGGGTGTGCCGCTGCCGATGATGCCGAGCTTCTTACCGTCGAGGTCGGTGACGACGATGCGGTGGTGCGTGCTATCGGCGATGAACAGCCGTTTGCTTTTTTCGTCGGCGAAGACTTTACCGGGGAAGAAAAGCGGCGTGTCGCCCTTCTCGCGGAAGCGGACGAGGTCGAAGCGGATCGGTTTGTCGTTGAGCGTCTTTTTCTTTTTGCCTTCTTCGATGAGCTTGGCGATGACTTTGTCGAGCGTCTCGTAGTTGCCTTCTCCGGAGGTCGCTCCGACGACGTTGCCGGCGGTGTCGACGACGACCAGCGTGGGCCAAGACATGACGCCGTACTTGTCCCAGATCTTGTGGTCGCCGTCGTTGACGACCGGGTGGGCGATCTCGTACCGCAGCACCGCCTTGCGGATGTTCTTCGTTTCCTTCTCGCTGTCGAACTTCGCGCTGTGGACGCCGATGACGACGACTTCGTTAGGGTATTTCTTTTCGAGCTTGGCCAAGTCGGGCAGGGTGTGGATGCAGTTGATGCAGCACGTGGTCCAGAAGTCGAGCAGGACGACCTTCCCTTTCAAATCCTTCATCGTGATCGGCCCGGCGGTGTTCAGCCAGTCCATCTTCTCGGGGAATTCGGGAGCCGGCTGATCGTCTTCGGGCTTCGGTTCGGGCTTCGGTTCGGGCTGTTTGACCGTGACCTGAGCCTTCGCTTGGGCGGCCTGTCCGCCGGAGCCGACAACCAATACGAGGGCGATTGCGCCCAAGCCGAGCGTACTGGCTAGTATCAGAGGAATCAGCCACGGGCGGCTTGGCGATGGGTTCGCATCCAGCGGGGTCGTCATCGGCAAAGTCTCCGGTGCAGCCGTGGGAAGTCTGGTGTATCATACCGTATACCGTCGCAGTCGAGCAATGCTAAGAGAGTTTTTTTCCACCGCTCCGGAGACACGCGATGAGTGCGCTTCCGAAACCTCGCTTGACGGCGTCGCAGTACTTGAGCATCGAGCGCCGGGCCCAGTACAAAAGCGAGTTCTTCGACGGCGAAATGTTCGCCATGGCCGGAGCGAGTTTTATGCACAATGAAATCAAAGATGCTCTCATCGCCGCTTTGAGGGCCATCTTCAAAGCCGGGCGTTGCAGAACCCTCTCCAGCGATCAGCGCGTCCTCGTGGATCGCACCGGGCTGTACACCTACCCGGATATCGTGATCCTGTGCGGACCGGGCGAATTCGACCCGATCGACGCCGAGACGCTGACCAATCCTTCGGTCATCATCGAAGTGCTCTCGCCGTCCACAGAGAAATACGACCGCGGACAGAAATTTCGCAATTACCAGCAGATCGCGAGCTTGCAGGAATACGTCCTCGTGGCCCAAGACGAACCGGTGATCGACCGTTACATCCGGCAGCCGGACGGCGCGTGGGGCCTGATTTCGTTCGTCGGCCTGACCGAGACGCTCGCTTTCATTTCCATTGCCGCCAGCGTTCCCCTCGCCGATATTTACGCCGGCGTCGATTTCCCCGAAGCGACACCGTGATCTGCGCCACCCGTGCC
>JBBRUN010000536.1:0-3840 GCA_038247765.1 Gemmatales bacterium
GCCGTGATGCTAATTTGAATGCCGGCGCCGACCGTCTGGAGCGCCCCTTGGCTGATGCTCCCCGCGATCCCCGCAGAGTCGGTGGCGTTGATCGTCCCATCGGTGGCGCTGAGGAAGGCATCAAGGGTCCCCGTGCCCGCGGCCCCGGTCACGATGCTGATGAGCGTGGCCGGGACGACGCGGTCTTCAAGTTGTTCGCAATCGAGTCGGCGGGTGCGGGGCTTCGACTTGGTCTTGCCCTTCGCTTCGGCGGCTTGGAACAGGCCGTTGAGCCAATGGGAGAAGGATGGCGTCACGGGAACCTCGGTGCGAAACTGGGTAGGAAAAATTGAATGCACGCGCCGAAATCTTCCACCCCGGAGGAATGGAGAACTTTGGTGTTTCCGGAAGCTTACAGAGTTAGGCCGGTCGTGTCCTAGAACCAATGTGCGAAAATCGAGATATCCACACTTGCCCAACCCCTACATTCCGACCATGAAATTCAGTCCGACACCTCACTGCTCGCGAAATCCGAGAAACTTGTGGAAATCCCCCAGAGTCCGCGCGTGAGTCAAGCGGCGATTATCGGACATCCACCACGGCTTCGCCGAGAATATCCATCTTCGGAATTACCCCGAGTCCGGGAGAAACGGACGCGGCCATGCGGCCGTTCTGACGCTGCGGTGCCCCGTCGGCCGTGGAAACCGTCACGTAGCTGTTGAAGTCGGTGCTCGTGAACAGGAACTCCGTGGGGGTGCTGTGCGCGAGATGGGCGATCGCCGCGGTAGCGATGTCCCCGCCCCAGCTGTCCTCGAGCGTCATGGCGATGCCCATACTGATGCACAAGTCGCGGGCCTGCTTGATCTTCGTCAGCCCGCCGAGCTTGCTGATCTTCAAATTCACCACATCCATCGCCAAGTCGGCCTTGGCCCGCAATAGGACATCGAGGCCGTCGATATTTTCGTCGAGCACGAACGGGTGGTCGGTATGCCGGCGGACGCTCAGGCACTCTTCGTACGTCTGGCAAGGTTGCTCGATGTAGACGTCGACCTCGCGGACGCCGCGGACGACGCGCATCGCTTCGTGCTGCGTCCAGCCGGTGTTGGCATCGGCGATGAGCCGGTCGCCCGGTTGCAGTTGATCCGCGACGGTTTGAATGCGGGCGATATCGACGTCGGGATCGCCGCCGACCTTCAATTGGAAGCGCCGGTAGCCCTCGGCCCGGTATTCGGTCACGCGGCGGGCCATTTCGTCCGGCGATTCTTGCGAGATCGCCCGGTAGAGGTGGAAGTCGTCGCCGTAGCGGCCGCCGAGGAGTTCGCAAACCGGCAGTTGACAGAATTGGCCGAGGATGTCCCAGCAGGCGATGTCGATGCCGCTCTTGACGTAGGGGTGGCCCTTCAGCGCGGAGTCCATCAGGCGGTTGAGTTTGCCGAGCTCGCGCGGATCGGCTCCGATCAGGTGCGGGCCGAGTTCGCGGATGCCGGCGCGAACCCCCTCGGCATAGGCCGGGAGGTAGAACGGCCCGAGGGGGCAGACTTCGCCATGGCCGACGAGGCCGGTGTCGGTCTCGACGCGGACGATGGTGCTGTCGAACACCGTCACCGATTTGCCACCGGACCATTTGTAAGTGGTTTCGACCAACGGCAGTTCGACGCGGTACGCGAGAATGCGAGCGATTTTCATGGAAATTCCGCAAGCTGACAACGGGGGTGGTAGCTACACTATTCTAACCGGATGTTCAACGGATCGCCTTTCGGAAACACTCACTCGTTATGTCTTCCCCACTCCTGCAAACCACCGGCCTCACGAAAATCTACGGGGAGTACCGGGCGCTCGACTCCATGAACCTCGCGGTCAAGCCTGGGGAAATCGTCGGGTTGCTCGGCCCGAATGGTGCCGGGAAAACCACCGCCTTGCGATGCGTGCTCGGCTTTTTGAAACCGACCAGCGGCACCGCCACCGTCGGTGGATTCGACTCGTGGACCGAGTCGATCGAAGTCCGCAAACGCGTGACCTACCTCCCCGGCGAACTGCGACTTTACGAAACGATGACCGGCCGGCAACTTGTGACCTTCCTCGGCAAACTCCGCGGCGACGTCGTCGGGGCCGAAGTCGACGCCCTCGCCAAGCGACTCGACATCGACCCGGATCGCCGGCTCACGGAAATGTCGTCCGGGATGAAGCGCAAAGTCGCCCTGCTCGCGGTATTGGTGCCGAAGGTGCCATTGATCATCCTCGACGAACCGACCAACACCCTCGATCCGACGATGCGGGACGAGTTCCTGCTGCAGTTGAAACTGGCCCGCGACTCGGGCAAAGCGATCCTATTTTCGTCACATGTTCTGCAAGAAGTCGAAGCCGTGTGCGACCGCGTCGTGATCCTGCGGAAGGGCGTGCTCGTCCACCACCAGGAGATGAGGGAGTTGAAAGACGGACGCCGGGTGACGGCGACCTTTACCGGGGCGATCCCGCTTACCGGCCCCGATGACACGCCATTGTCACGGGAGGCGATCTCGGGCCAGCACCTCGACCTCGAATACCTCGGGCCGCTGCCGAAGTTGCTCCATTGGCTCGGCAATCAAAGTGTGACCGACCTCAAGATCGAGCCGCTCGGCCTCGGCAAAATCTATCGCTTCCACCACGGCAACGGGTAGATCCCAAGAGAGCGGGAAACGCCAGCGCCCCGGCCCCGCGTCGTGGACAACAGAGAGACGCCAGCGAGGGCCCGAAGCTTTCCGTCGTCTCCCGGATTGCGTCCGCCGGGGCGCTGGCGCTTCCATCTGCGATTCCGGAAATCCTTCAAACCGTATAGCAAACCTGAATTACAACTGTGCGGTGAGGTAGAGAAATGGTCGTCATCCTCGTGCGGAAACTGCTGCGCGACATCCGCTGGCCCCTTATCGTGGTCTGGCTACTGCTCTTCTCGTTCTCGGGCTTGTGGGTGAAAATCGCCCACAGCGTCACCACGGAGATCGCGCCGTTCTTCAACACCCTCGGCGAACTCGCCAAGATCGGCGGCAAAAAAGAAGTGAAGGAGACGTTCGACAAGGTCGTCTTCGCCGGGCCGGGGAAGGTGTCGCAGGCCGTGCTCGGCGGCTCGAACATCAACTTCAATCAGCCGCTCGATTTTCTGTCGGTGCTGATGCTCCACCCGGTAGTGATGGTCTTGGCCTGCCTGTGGGGCGTTGGCCGGGCGGCCGGGGCGGTCTCGGGTGAAATTGAGAAAGGGACGATGGAACTGCTGTTGTCGCAGCCGGTGCCTCGGGATCGATTGATATTCGCGCACCTCATCGTCGATATTCTGGTGATCCCGATCCTGTGCAGTTCGATCCTCGCGGGGACGCAATTCGGCCTTTGGGTCGTCGGCGATTTCGTCGTCGATTACGCGTCCGTCAACAAATTGAATCTCCCCATCGGGCCGCAGAATCGCCCTCCGGAAATCCTCGATTTCTCGGCCCGCGATCAATGGGGCGCGGTCGTGAGTCTGGTGTCGCTGATGTTCGCCATCAGCGGCCTGACGATGCTTTTTTCCGCGTGTGGACGGAGCCGCTGGCGCGTGATCGGCTGGGCCGTATTGACCGTGATGCTGATGTTCATCCTCAATGTCTTAGGCCAACTCTGGGAAGGGATCGCGTTCCTCCGGCCGCTGAGCATCTTCTACTACTACCAGCCGCAGAACATCTGGCTGCACCGCGATTGGCTGCTCGACTTGGGCGAAGTCTGGAATGGCGGCCAACCGATGTTCCAGATCCCGCCGGTGATCTTCTTGTTCGCCGTTGGCACGGGCGGGTACTACTTCGCCCTGCGGGCCTTCACCAAGCGCGATCTGCCGTCGCCCTTATAGTGAAGTGAGGATGA
>JBBRUN010000537.1:0-3832 GCA_038247765.1 Gemmatales bacterium
ATGCCCAAGCTCCTCGCTTCCATCGTGCTGCTCGCAATCGGATCGGGCCTGCTGGCCGCGCCGGTGCCAAAGGAATTGAAGAAGTCCGCCGATGCCGAACGGATGCAGGGCGTTTGGTTCATCGAGACGATAGAAGGCGAGACGCGTTGGCTGTTCCGGGACGGCAAGTTCTACTCGTTCCAAATCACCGAACCCGATAATCTCGGTTGGGAACATCGCTTCGCGCTGTTACCAGACGGCGGTATTGACTTGGTGCTCGATTCCCGCACAACTCACCTCGGCCACTACCGGCTCGACGGTGACGAATTGGTAATCGCTCGCAGCAGCGACGGTTTGCGACCGAAGAATTTCGATCCCGACCCTTTGAAAAACCTACTCCGCTTCAAACGTGTCCCCGAAGTGAAGAAGTAACATGGTCCCGCCGGAGTGGAAGCCGCACCTCGAACTCGCCCTCGTGCCCGGCCTCGGCCCCAAGCTTACCGCCGCCTTGCTACAGCACTTTGGTTCAGCCGAAGCCGCGCTCCGCGCCACCGCCGCGCAGCTCGAAGCCGTCCCGAAGATCGGAGCACTCCTCGCGAATCAATTCGCCGCGTCGTTCAAAAAAGTCGACGCCACCGCAGAACTCGCCAGCCTCGAAAAACACTCCGTGCAATTGGCCCTCATGGGTCACGAGCCGTACCCGACTCGGCTCGCCACCATCGATGACGCCCCGCAGTTGCTTTACTACCGGGGCACCTTCGCCGACGAGGACCGCAACGCCGTCGGCATCGTCGGCTCCCGGCAGTGCACCGCCTACGGCCGCCGCATGGCCGAGAAGATCGCCGCCGGGCTCGCTCGCGCCGGTTACACGGTCATCTCCGGCTTGGCCCGGGGCATCGACGGCGTCGCCCACCGAGCCGCGCTCGATGCGGGCGGCCGCACCATCGCCGTCCTCGCCGGCGGCTTGTCGAGAATCTACCCGCCCGAGCACGCCGACCTCGCCGAGGCGGTCACTCGACGCGGCGCGATCCTCACCGAGACGCCGATGACGGTGCAGCCGCAGCCAGGGATGTTCCCGGCCCGCAATCGCATCATCAGCGCGCTGAGCCGGGGCATCGTGGTGATCGAAGCGAACGAGCGCAGCGGGGCGCTCATCACGGCGAGCCACGCCGGGGAGCAGGGGCGCGAGGTATTTGCGCTGCCGGGGACTGTGGACAGCGGGCCGAGCGCCGGCTGCTTGGAGTTGATCCGCAAAGGGGCACGCTTGGTGCGGAATGCCGACGACATTCTCGAGGATCTGCGCGGCATCGCCCCGCCCGATCTTCCGCCGCGGCCGCGGGTCGTGGCGCCGCCGGAGCGCACGCTGTTCGCCCCACCGGAGCCAGCCTCCGAACCGGTCCGCGAGAAACCGACGGGCCTCGACGATCAACAAATGCGCATCTGGGAAGCGCTGACGGAAGCGAAACACGCCGACGTACTCGCCCGCGAATTGGGCTTCGCCTCGGGGGACCTCACGCGGATGCTGATGTTGCTCGAGATGAAGAAAGCGATCCGGCGGCTGCCGGGGAATACGTACGAGCGGCGGTGAAGTTGAAATGGAATCCATTTCTGAATCTTCTCACCCCAGCAGCGTCGCAATCGGCGCACCCTTCGACAGCGCGATCGGCCGATTCGCCTGATCGTGGATTTCCCCGGCCGGGTCGATGCCCAAGCAGTGGTAGATCGTCGCCACGAAATCGGCGGGGGTCACGGGGTTCTCCGCGGGGCGGCCGGCGATCTTGTCCGACTTGCCGTAAACTTGCCCGCCCTGGATGCCGCCGCCGGCGAAGAGCACGCTGTAGCACTCGGGCCAGTGTTCCCGGCCGCTGTTGCTCCGCGTGATCTTCGGCGAGCGCCCGAACTCCGCCGCCACCACCACCAGCGTTTCGTCGAGCTTGCCTTCGTTCGTCAGGTCGGTCATCAGGGCGTGGAAGGCTTTGTCGAACGGCGGCACGAGGTCGTCTTTGTGCGCGGTGAAGTTGTTCCAGTGCGTATCCCAGGCGAAGCCGTCTTTGCCCTGCGCCCGCTGCCAATTGCACTGCACCAGCCGGCAACCGGTGTCGAGCAGCCGCTTGCCGAGCATCACGCTTTGTCCGAAGAGATTCCGGCCGTAGCGTTCCCGTTCGTCCTTCGACACCGACGACAGATCGACCGCCTTCCGCACGGCGTCCGACGAGAGCACATCGATGGCCTTCATCTGCGAATCGCGGATCGTCTGGCTCATGGCGAGGTCGTTCAGCGCCCCGGACTGCGCGTTCAACTGATCGACCAGCGACAGCCTGCGCTTCACCGTCTCGGCCGGGAGATTCGCGGCCAGCGGCAGGTGATCGAGTTTGAAGTTGTCGTCGTTCGGGTTGCCACCGGTGAGCAGCGGGTCGAACTTCGGCCCCAGCGCCCCGGCGAACTGCCCGGAACGGCGACCCCCGGCGACATCCATCCGGTGCGGCACGATGGCCCACGGCGGCAGCGGGCCTTTCCCCGGTGCCAGCTTCGCCAAGCACGCCCCCATGTGCGGCATGTCGGCCCGGCTCATCGAGTTCACGTCGCTGACGCTGCCGAGGTATGGGTAGCCGGTGAACATCCAATACGAACCGCGGCCGTGGTCGTTGTGTTCGTGCCACATCGTGCGCACGAGGGCCGATTTGTCCATCCACTTCGCCGCGTTCGGCAGCAGTTCGGAGAAGCGCACGCCGGGGAGCGTGGTTTGAATCGTCTTGAATTCCCCGCGGATGTCTTCGGGGGCATCGGGCTTGGGGTCGAAGGTATCGAGCTGGGCCGGCCCGCCGGATAAGTAGAGGATAATGCAGTTCTTCGCTTGGCCGAAGCTCTTGGACTTCTTCGCGGCCGGGGAATCCGCCGCCGCAGTGCGCTCCAACAGCATGGGCAACGAGAGGCCGAGCATGCCGAGGCCGCCGAGGCGGAGCATCTCCCGGCGATCGAACGGGCCGTTGTTCGGGCGAAAGTTCAGCATGGCGACGCTCCGACGGGGAGTTGCGGTAGGCGGGATACTCAAGGTAGCCTAAATTGAAAGAGAAAACAACTCGGTGAGCCTTTGTACCAACTTTAGCTTTTAGCTTTCGGTCATTCTCCACACCCCCCCTGCCGAAAGCAGCGAAAGCACTGAAAGCTCCGAAACCGAAAGCTAAACCGCGCGGCCGAAAGTTGTTCCCTTCAGAAACCGGAGTCCGATCCAAGGGTACGCCGGCGATTCTTGGCGGTATGCGTCGGTCATGCTTTGCATGACCTGCGGAAAATCGGTCGTTTCCGATGAACCTCCAAGTCTTGGTTGGCACCTCCGGTTCAGTTCCTCGGCCCACCCACTTTACTTGGATTTCAAATCTCAAAATGTCAAGGGATCGGTAAACAAGTTTGGCCGCTCCGAAATTTTGTGGAACCGCTTCGATAGCACCTCGCCGTACTTCGATTCGAACACGCGCCACTGCTTGCACTCAAGCGGAAGGAATGCGAGAGTATCACTTCCATTGGAATCGATACAGAACCGAACTTCAAAGTCCGGAGCAAGTACTCGGTTGAGTGCGCAGAGAGTGATGTGTCGATCATCGGCAGTGTAGTTCAGTGGGACTTTGATCCGTCGATCTCGATATTGCAGATAGACCTCAAATCCTGCGTCGGAATCGACCTCGACCAATTCTCCGGATAGGCGACCTGTCTGAAGCACCGACTCGCAACTGTCGGCGATGGTCTCATCCTCTTGCCGCCAGTCGATCCAGAATACTGTAGCGTCCTCGGCTAGCAAAGCATGGACGGCGTCTTTTGTGGGCGATTCGAGTACCGCAACAACCTTGGCGATATC
>JBBRUN010000538.1:0-3832 GCA_038247765.1 Gemmatales bacterium
CGTGCTGAAATCGCTGGGCGCATCCAGCTCGGGCATCATGGGCATCTTCACGAGCTACGGCCTCATGCTCGGCCTCGTCGGCTGCGGTCTCGGCACCGTCGCGGGGCTGCTCTTCACGGAATACATCAACGAGATCGAAGCGGCGCTGTCGAAGCTGACCGGCCAGCAGATCTTCGACCGCAAAATTTACTACTTCGACCAAATCCCCACGAACGTTGAGTCGCTCACGGTGGTACTCGTGAACCTCGGGGCGCTCGCGATCTGCGTGATGTCGAGCATCCTCCCGGCTTTCCGAGCCGCGCGATTGCATCCGGTTCAAGCGTTGCGTTTTGAGTAGAGTCATTCGTTCTTCGTCATTCGTCATTCGAGAATGCAAAATGCTCGTCGTCGAGAACCTCCAGAAAAGCTACCGCCGGCACGCCGAGCGGGTGCAGGTGTTGCACGGGTTGAACCTCACCGTCGAGGCGGGGGAGTTCCTCAGCATCGTCGGGGCGTCCGGCTCCGGCAAGAGCACGCTGCTGCACCTGATGGGCGCGCTCGACGCTCCGGACAACGGGCGGATTTTGCTCGATGGGGCCTGCATCCACCACCTCACCGGTCGGGCGCGGGATCGACTGCGGAACCGCACCTTCGGATACGTCTTCCAGTTCTACCACCTGCTGCCGGAACTGCACGCGCTCGACAACGTGCTGATGCCGGCGTACATCGAAGCGTCGCTATTCGGTTGGTGGGGCACTCGCAAAGAATGGCGGATGCGGGCGATGGCGATGCTCGACCGCGTCGGCCTCGGCCACCGTTGGAAGCACAAACCGCGGGAAATGTCCGGCGGGGAAATGCAACGCGCCGCCGTGGCGCGGGCATTGTTGATGCAGCCGCGGATGCTGCTGGCCGACGAACCGACCGGCAACCTCGACGTGGAAACGGGCGGGTCGATCGTGAACCTGTTGAAGGAACTGAACCTCCAAGAAAAGCTGACCGTCGTGATGGTGACGCACAACATGGAACTGGCCCGCGGGACGGATCGCATCGTCCGAATGTCCGGCGGCCGGGTCGTCGAAGGCGAGATGCCGACGATCCTACACCACCGGTTGCTCAGCGCCGTGGGATGACGGGGGCAGTAGACCGACCGGCCGGGCGGGGGTAGAATACATTCAACTCCCGAGGAGACACCCTACTGCTGTTCACGTTGCGGACCTCGGACTCTAAACCGCGGATGATCGAGCGAATCGCGCCCGTGCGGGCGCGAATGGAGATGCCGTGGCGAGTCAAGACGAAGATTTCTTTCAACTCGCAGTCGCGAATCCAAGCGCGCCGCCTTTGATTTCGGTAAGAGTTAGGAATCGACGGACCGCCGCGGCGTTCGCTACAGTGCTGCCAGAAATCGTCGCCGCCTTGCAGGCCGGGACGAACGCCATCGAACTCCGCTGGGCCAATTCGAACACGGGAGAGCGAGACCGATGACAGCCGAATTGACCGAACTGAACACCGTCGTGGCCGAGTTCCCGCCCGACGTGATGCGAAAAGTAATCGACTACGCACGCCGCCTAACGCCCGTGTCAGACATGCCCTATTGGGAACGCCCCGGCTACTCTTCGGAGTGGACCGAGGAAGACATGCGTGACGCGGCGATCGCATCCCTGAGATCGTTTGAAGAAGAGCACCCCGACGAGGACTGGAGCTCCCTCCTACCGGAGAACCCCGAGGGGAACAAGTGATGCCTACACCCGGTGATATCGTCCTTGTGCCGTTCGCGGGGGCCTCAGGTGTGAAGGAGCGTCCGGCGGTGGTCGTATCGAGCGACCTGTACCACTCCTGCCGGCCCGATGTAATCTTGGGCATAATCACTTCCCAGATCGCAAAAGCGAAAGCACCTACGGATTTTCTCCTCCGAGATTGGGCCGCAGCGAGCCTGCACCTGCCCTCTGCGTTTCGAAGCAACTTCATAACCATGGATGTCGACCGCGTCATTTTCCAAATCGGCGCTCTGTCCACACATGATTGGGCCGAAATCCAAGTCAGACTCCGAATCGCGCTCGCCGTTACCTGAAGGGGCGCATCGCATGTTCCGCTTCGACCACCTCCCCGTGCCCGCCATTGCCACGGCCCTGCCCGGTCCCATCGCCACCGGGTTGCTGGCCCGCGATGCGGTCTTCGTTTCCGGTTCCTACACGCGTGTCTATCCGCTCGTCGTGGCGGAAGGCTCGGGCGCCGTCATCGTCGATGTCGATGGGAACCGGTTCCTCGATTTCACCGCCGGCATCGCCGTCACCAACACCGGCCACTGTCACCCGGCCGTCGTCGCCGCGATCCAAGATCAGGCCGCGAAGCTCATCCACATGTCCGGCACCGATTTCTACTACCGCCCGCAGATCGAACTCGCCGAGCGCCTCGCGGCAATCGCCCCCGGCCCATCGGCGAAGAAAGTCTTCTTCTGCAACAGCGGCGCGGAAGCCGTGGAGGCGGCGTTGAAACTCGCCCGCTGGCACACCCACCGCAGCCGGGTGATCGCCTTTATGGGCGCCTTCCACGGCCGCACCTACGGGGCCATGTCGCTCAGTGGATCGAAGGTCACGCACCGCCGCGGGTTTTCCCCGCTGGTGCCCGATGTGCATCACGTCCACTTCCCCCGCGAATGCAGCGGCACCTGCGCGACGCTCGGTTGCCAGTTGGTGCGCGACCTCGAAAACGAGTTGTTCCACCGCACCGCGCCGCCGGAGGAAGTCGCCGCGATCTTCGTCGAGCCGATCCAAGGCGAGGGGGGCTATCACGCCTTGCCCGCCGGTTGTTGGCCGGCCCTGCGAACGCTGTGCGACAAGTACGGAATCCTGCTCGTCGTCGACGAAATCCAATCGGGTATGGGCCGGACGGGGACGATCTTCGCCGTCGAAACCACGGGCGTCGAACCGGACATCATCTGCACCGCGAAGGGGATCGCGTCGGGTTTGCCCCTCGGGGCGATCATCGCCAAGTCGGAGGTCATGGATTGGCCGCCGGGGAGCCATGCCAGCACCTTCGGCGGCAACCCCGTCGCTTGCCGGGGGGCGCTCGTCACGTTGGATTTGCTCGAATCCGAGTACTTGGCGAATACCCGCGAGCGCGGGGCGGAGTTACTCGCGGGGCTGCACGAACTCGCGTCGCGGTTCCCGATGCTGACGTTGCCGCGCGGCCGGGGGCTGATGATCGCCGTCGATACGCCGAGTGCGAAGGTGCGCGAAGTGGTCATCGACCACTGTTTCCGCGCCGGATTGCTTTTGCTCGGCTGCGGGGAAACGGCGATCCGGTTCTGCCCGCCGCTCTGTGTCACCTCGGATCAAGTGGCGATCGCATTGCGAATCCTATCGACGGTTCTCGGTGCATTGGGTAAAACTCCCCCTTGAATCCGTCAGGAGGCGAGGCATGTCGATAGTTTTGGTCACCGGCGGTTGCGGGTTCATCGGCAGCAATTTCATCCGTCAATTGCTCGCCACCGATCCGGCCGTGTCGATCGTGAATTTCGACGCCCTGACCTACGCCGGGAATTTGGCCAACCTCTCGGACTTGGGAGGGAATCCCCGGTATTCGTTCGTCAAAGGCGACATCACGAACCGCGACGAAGTCCGGGGCGCGTTGAAGGCCGATATCACCGATGTGATCCACTTCGCCGCCGAGAGCCACGTCGACCGGAGTATCCAAGATTCCGGCCCGTTCGTGCGGACGAACGTGATCGGCACACAGATCCTGCTCGACGCCGTGCGCGAGTTCAAAATCGGGAAGTACGTCCACGTTTCGACGGACGAAGTCTATGGCAGCCTCGGGCCGACCGGTGCGTTCCTCGAAACGACGCCGCTCGACC
>JBBRUN010000539.1:0-3826 GCA_038247765.1 Gemmatales bacterium
CACGAGCGCATCTTGTTCGAGCAACTGCGCCGGCGCATCCGCGATGGCAAACTCGAAGTGCAGAAGTTGCTCATCCCCGAGCCGATCGACCTGCCGGCGGAGCAGGCCGCCATCGTGCTCGATTTTAAGGACCAACTCGCCGAGTTGGGATTGGACGTCTCCGAGTTCGGGGGCACGACAATTCTGCTGTCGAGTTACCCGACGCTGTTGTCGCGCCGGCCGCCGTTCGAAATCTTGCAGGGGGTCATCGATTATCTGGTGTCGAAGGATCGCCCGCCGACCAAGGAGATTTTGCTCGATCACCTGCTGGCGACGATGGCCTGCAAGGCGGCGGTGAAGGCCGGGGATCGCTTGACTCAGGAAGAGATTACGTACTTGCTGGAACTGCGGACGATGGCCGAGGACTCGCACCACTGCCCCCACGGCCGGCCGACGACGCTTCTGTTCAGCCGCAAACAACTCGACAAGCAATTCGGGCGGACATGACAGCGAATGTCGTTGCCCAGCCCGGCACCATAGAATATCCGCCAACGCACCGCCGCCCGAAAGCCAACATGAATCCGGCCCCGAATCCCGTGGATCTCGACAACCCGGAACTCTACTTCAACCGCGAGCTGAGCTGGCTCGAGTTCAACCGACGAGTCCTCGAAGAGGCACAAGACCCGAGTGTGCCACTGCTCGAACGCCTGAAATTCTTGGCGATCTTCAGCGGCAACCTCGACGAATTCTTCATGGTCCGCGTCGGCGGACTGCACCAAAAGGTCACGGCGGGTATTACCACCGGCTCCGGCGCCGACAAGATGCTGCCGGTCGAGCAACTGGAAAAGGTCAATGCGGCGGTCGCGGATCTCGTGGCCGCACAATACCGCTGCTTGAATGAGGAAGTGCTGCCGGCCCTGCGGGCTCGCGGCATCATCGTGAAGTACGGCAAAGACCTCAGCGCTGCCGAATTGATCCATCTGGGCGAATTGTTCCGCGAGCAATTCTTCCCCGTGCTCACGCCGCAAACGCCCGATCCGGCCCACCGCTTTCCGCACTTGTTGAACAAGTCCCTCAACCTCGCCGTGATGTTTCGCAAGCCGGGGGAAACCGAGCCGTGGTTCGGCGTGGTACAGGTGCCCGCCGTGCTCCCGCGCCTCGTGCAACTGGCCACGACCGATGCCCGCACCGCCGCCTTCGCCCCGCTGGAAGAAGCGATCCGGCTGCACTTGGGCGATCTCTTCCCCGGCACGTCCATCGAGCACGTCGTCGCGTTCCGCGTGACGCGCGACAGCGAATTCGAACTCGACGAAGACGTCGAAGACTTGCTGCGGGCCATCGAAGAGAACGTGAAGCAGCGCCGCCGGGGGCACGCAGTCCGTTTGGAAATCGAGGCCGGGGCGGCGCCCGAGATCGAACAATTCCTGATGGCCGCGCTCGACCTCAACACCGAGGAAGTGACGCGGGCGCCGGGCATGATCGACTTGACCGGCCTGTTCCAAATCCACGCGTTGCCCGGGTTCGCCGATCTGCGCGACCCGGCCTTCGTACCGGTACAGCTCCGGGACTTCACCCAAGCGCCAAACCCGTGGACCGCGATCCGCGCGAAGGACATCCTCGTCCACCACCCGTACGAATCCTTCAAGCACGTCGTCGATTTCGTGGAAGCGGCCGCCGACGACGACCGCGTCCTCGCCATCAAGCAAACGCTCTACCGCACCAGCAGCGACAGCCCCGTGGTGCGGGCCTTGCAGCGCGCCGCCGACCGGGGCAAGCAGGTTACGGCCGTGATCGAACTGAAAGCCCGCCTCGACGAAGAGCGCAATATCCTCTGGGCGAAGGAACTCGAAAAGGCTGGCGTCCACGTCGTCTTCGGGTTCGTCGGCCTCAAGACGCACTGCAAAGTCGCGCTCGTCGTCCGCCGCGACGAAGATAACACTTTGCGGCGCTATGTCCACTTGGGCACCGGCAACTACAACCCGCAGACGGCGCGCCTCTACACCGACGTGGGC
Organism: Gemmatales bacterium; assembly: GCA_038247765.1. Classification (GTDB taxonomy): domain Bacteria; phylum Planctomycetota; class Planctomycetia; order Gemmatales; family Gemmataceae; genus JALHQU01. The sequence goes on from JBBRUN010000539.1 coordinate 1,992, forward strand.
TTTTTCACGACGAACACCGACTTCGCCGAGGACGTGACGCTGCTCTTCAACCACCTCACGGCTTCGACCGCGTCGCCGCCGATGCGGAAACTGATCTTGGCACCGAGCCGGATGCTGCAAGCGATGATCGAGAAAATCGACCGCGAAGCGGCGAACCAAACAGCGGGGAAGAAATCGAAAATCACCGTGAAGCTCAACGGCCTGTTGGAGCCGACGGTGGTGAAGTCGCTGTACAAAGCGAGCCAAGCGGGCGTGAAGATCGACATCGTCTGCCGGGGGATCTGCTCGCTGCGGCCGGGTCTGCCGGGGATCAGCGAGACGATCCGGGTGATCTCGGTCGTCGACCGCTTTCTCGAACACAGCCGGATTTTCTACTTCGAGAACGACGGCAACCCGGAGGTGTTCATCGGCAGCGCCGACTGGATGGATCGCAACCTCAGCCGGCGGGTCGAGGTCGTCTTCCCGATCGAACAGCCCGATTTGAAAGCTCGCATCATCGACGATATTTTGAAGGTCAGCGTCGCCGATACAGGCAAAGCCCGGCTGCTGCAATCGGACGGCACCTACACGCGGGTGCGGCCGGCCGAGGGTCAACCGGCACTGCGGAGCCAGACACGCTTCTTGGAAATGGCGAACGAGATCGACAAGCGCCAGCAATTGGCGACCATCCTCGAAGACAAGCAAGCCGCGAATGCCCCGCCGAAGCTGGCCCGCAGGAGCCGGCCGCGCAAGCCACTCGGGTGAATCACTTCTGCATGATCGGCAAGTAATTGTTCGGCAATTGCAGGATGATGCAGGCCATGGCGGTGCCGAAGGCGGTGCCGTTGTAGTCGTCCCAGACGCCTTGGTTGCGCTTGGCCAGCAATTCTTTGCGGATCGCGGGGAACCATTCGTTCCAGTAGTTGCCGCCGGCGGTCCACATGGCCAGCGCCGCGTAGTAGTGGCCGTAGTAGTAGTGGTCGGCGCGCGGGTCGGAGTTGTTGCGCTGGCCCGCCGTCGGCAGGTAGCGCATCAGAAATTTCAGCCCCTTTTCGATGATCTCGCCTTCGTAAATGCCGGCGCTGTAAAGGCCGACGATGGCCGCGGCGGAGCGGGGGAAGAGCGAGCCGGAGGCGGGCCGGCCCTTTTGGTACATGAAGCCGCCGTCGGGCAACCGGCACCCTTTGATGTACTCGACGCATTTATCGACGATCGATTTGTCGATATAGATGCCGGCGTTCTTGGCGGCCCGCAAGGCCATGAGCTGGGCGACCGTCACCGACACATCGGCCTCGGTCGGCGACGGATCGTAGCGCCAGCCCCCTTCGCGGCTCTGGGACTTCGTGGTCAGGCCGATCGCTTTTTCGAGCATGTCGCGAACTTTGGCCTGCTTGTCCGGATCGGGGAAGGTGCCGTGCATCTCGGCGAGGAAGAGCGAGCCGAAGCCGTGCTGGTACATGGCCCCGTGCGACAAAAACGCGTCGGTGTTTTCGAGGTAGCCAACTTTGGTGTTGGAGGCGCCGCGCTTCACGATGAAGTCGGCGGCGCGGGCCGTGACTTGCCCATACTTCCCGCGGCCCGGAAGTTGCCCCCCGGCGAGCAAAGCCAACCCGGCGAGCGCCGTCACGGCCACGTTGGCCCCGTTGTTTTTATCGCGGAAGGCGCCGTCCGATTCTTGGTGCTTGGCCAAATATTCCAGCCCGCCGTCGATGGCCGATTGGGCGTCCGAGGTCACGAGGTCGCTGGCGACCTTCTGCGAATCTTGGGCGTGCCCGAGCAGCGCGATGGATCCGCCGACGCTTGTGAGGGCCGCAGCCCGGAGGAACTGACGACGGTGAGGTGTTGTCATAGTGTGG
>JBBRUN010000540.1:0-3814 GCA_038247765.1 Gemmatales bacterium
CTTCTTGCGTGAAGGTCTTGGCGTTGAAGACGTGTTGGGACAGCAGCGGGTTCGTGAAGGCTTGCGAAAAGGCATCGATCGCGACGAACCGGCCGATGAGGGCCATGATCGCCGCGTTCGGCCTCGGTCTCTCTGCGAACAGGCCGACGTAGAACTCGACGTTGCCCGGCTCGACGTACAATTTTTTCAACGCCTCGCTCACGACGGGATCATCGTTGATGTCCTCGAACGTTATCGCGGGGGGAAACCCGACGGCCTTGCGGTAGTCGTTGTAGCTGCCGAGATGGGCGGAGCGAGCTTGGTTGACGCTGGCGATTTCAGTTCGCAAGAGGTCGTGCGGCGTATTGAATAGGCCGAGGGCACAGGCTTTTTGGCGGCTCGTCGCCAAGAACGCCGCGGCCAAGCCGGCCGATTCCAACGGCCTGTCGTCGAGGACCCAATTTGCGAGGGAATACGTCGCTCCCGGCCAAGCGAATTCGCTCGGTACGAAGCTGTGCCAGCGATACAGGAGGTTGAACTCGACGGCGCACCAATTCGGCCGATTCCAGTGGGCTTTCCAAGAAACCCCGGGGTCGGCCAAGAACCGGAAGTGATACGGCGATATGTGGTTGATGTACTCTTCGATCACGATCTTCAGCAGCAAGACGATCGAGATATTGCGGACGGTTTGGAACACGCGCTCGTCGTCCCACGCCGGGTGGCGACTTTCGATCATGCCCGCCAAGCGGTTGTGCTCGCGCAGAAACAGCGTGTTGAGCATCGCGGTCTGCGGGGTGGAATTGGCCCGCTCGCCGGCGAATGCGAAGAGCGTCCGGCGTTTCTCCGCGGGCCAATCCGGCGGTAGATGCAGTGGTTTGCGCAGCTTGCCCGCGAATTCCGGTTTGATGGCGATGCCATCGTCTTCGTACAAGAACGGAGCATATTCTTCGCCGCGAAGCGACTGCGATTTCAACCGGCCGTGCCGGCCCGGTTCTTCGGAATGCAACCGCACGGCATCGGTTTCAGACTTCTTCAAGCCGTAGAGGGCCGAGAAATCGATCTCGTGATTGGTGTGGGTCTTGAGGCGATTCTCGGGATCAGTCAACAAAAAGCCGTCGGTGAACCACTGGGCGAACGTAGGGAACAGCAGCGTCGATTTTTCCGATTCCGGCGAGGTCCCGACACTGCGACCGGCCCGGTCGAAGATCTTCACAACGTCCGCAGGATCTGGCAACGGCCGCGTCGGCGGCGTCGCGTAGGGCAAGTGGCGGGTAAAGTACGTTTTGTCGGTCAGCGATTCCCACGACGTGTATTCAGAGAGCGTGCTGAACGGATTGGGCCGATTGTCGGCGCGTTCCACGGCCTTCGTGATGAGCCGGCGGTTCATCCAGCGGGCCAACGGTGGGATGCCGTTGACCGCGCGCCAGAAGAATTGGAAATGGGTCATCCCGTACGACAGCAATTTGCTACCGAAGGTGTCGTTGTCGGAACGCGAAATCATGCCGTAGCCCCCGTTGATTCACGCGACGATCAATAGCCGGACGGCTCTTTCGGAAAGTGGCGCAGCGCGGACGACGCTTCATACACCCCGAGTTTCAACCGGTTGATACCGCCGAGTGGCCGGTGGTCTTTGACCGAATGCCAAGGCGTGAAGAAGAGATTCTCGCACCGGGTCTTCGCGGCTTCGGTGTCGAAATCCTGCGGCGGAATTGTGATCCGGGCTACGGTCACGAACGGATCTTTCCATTCGGTGCAAGCGTCCTCGATTTCGGTTTCGAGTTTGCCCTTCAAGTCGGCTATGCTCCGGACTTGCACCCGGAACTCCAGCACGATGTCTTTGGCTTGGGGATTCGTGAGTCGCTTCGCGAATGCCTTCCGCAAATAGTCGGCATCCGAGACATCCGGGGCTTTGGCCGTCGGGTCCACCACCGGGTGCACGGAGTATTTCATCGCGTGGCCAGTGCCGAAAAGATACGGCGCCCCGCTGTGGTAAACGTTTTCTTCCGGGCTACCGGGCGGTTCTTGAAACGCACCTTTATCGCCGTCAACTTTCAAACTTTGGATCCGTCTGACGATTCCGCCGGTCTTCAAAGCGCGGAGCGTAGCGGGGTCGCGGACATCGGGCTTACCATCGACGATCTTGATCCGTTTGCTGAAAAACGCCGTGGGCACATCTTTGTCGTCCAAGAGCACTTGGCTCAAGACTTCGTAATCTTCGACGTTGGCAAATGCGAAGACGGGTTGATTCACCATCAGGAAATCTTGCGTCAGCGGTTCGTCTTTGGGAATCAAGCGGTCGCCATCGACTTTGAGCAGCTTGATAGCCATACCTCGGCTACCGTGTTTCCCCTCGAACGAATCGGCCCGCATGAGTACGTCCGCGTTGGAGTAGCGGATGAACGCCTGATATTCCCGGCCGGGTTTGGCGAAAACGCCTTTGCGCAGTTCTTCGGGGATGCAATCGAGCACTTGGAACTTCGCGGTCACGCAGCCGTGATCTTTCGGGTGAACCCCGCGGGCGATCGGCTTTTCGCCGGGATAGCGTTTCTTCATCAACTCGGTCGTCAGCCGGATGATCGTTTCAATTTGAGCCGCTTCGGCTTTGGGAACGATTTCCAACTCGGGGTCGAATGGAATCGTAGCGGCGGGCGATTCTTTTTTGTCCGCCGCACCGACATCGACACCGAAGCCGATACAGATACCCAGCGCGACCGCCGACACTGCGAGGTAGCGATAAACCATGGACGATCTCCGAGTGGAGCCAGTGAGTTGGGCGATCGGGGATCAGACTAACGGAAGAGTCGGCAGTCGTCAAACGTCGATAGGGTGTGATCTGGCTGGTGCGCCGATTTTCATGCGATTTTCGCCGATTTTCGGGACGAATCCTCGGGAGTGGTTCCTCAATGCGTGGTGACTGCCCAAATCGGGGGCGATTGGTTCGCGGAGGGAATTTCCCACCGCCTTGGGCATTCCCCAGATCCCGGCCTCGTGCGGTTCTTCCTCATCCACTTTATTCACGAGCTCGATAAGCAGATCAATAGCCCGCATCGTGGATGTGAAAATATCCTCTTTCAGGGAACACCAGATTGTTCCCGGCCAGATGTCCTCGACGGGTGGGTGCATGTCGAGTTGCACGGCATACTCGGAGATCTTGTCCTGAGCGAAAGGTTTGTATCCCCCGTCGGCTTTCCAAGGTTGATCCAGAAGGTACACCCAGCGCTCGCGAGTGACGCTCAAAAGCTCGGTCGCATGGTGAATGGCCAAGTGGAAGAGGACTTTCCACCACGTCTCGCTCTGCACCAAGCCGTAGCGGTGGCGGATGTCGTCCGGGAGCATGTCCACGATCGATTCGAGTCCGCTGCAGATGGTCTTGAAGGCGATGAGCTGTTGAGGAGCGAGCTTCAGACCTCTAGAATCCGCAGCCTTACCCAGCTTCAGCAAGTCGAAGTAAACGAAGGATCTCCATTCCCAATATGGCTCCGTTTGCCCGAAGTCGCCGCGGGCAACTTGGATGAGACTGCGGACGTCCCTGCCGAGGAACCGAGTAGCCTCCTCTGCGTCGATCTCCTTGTGGCCCCAGTCCGGCATGGGACCGATACAAGACACGCCAAGCGCGGAAAGCGCGCAACCCCGGTACCGCTGCTTGTCGTGTTCGATCCGCTCGCGCATGACGCGGAGGGCCGATATGACCTTGGCGGTTCTGGTACTGGCCATGGTGGAGGCACTCTCAGGGGCCGCTTTTCGAACTCCTGTAAAGCATATCGGCGAAATCTAAGTCGGGGGTCTGAGATCTGCCATGAAACGAAACGATGCCTCCCCGACCCCTCCCATCACC
>JBBRUN010000541.1:0-3798 GCA_038247765.1 Gemmatales bacterium
CGACTCGCGAAGTGCGAGCCGGGGATGGGCGCCGCGCGACCAAGGAGTGATGCCATGCCAGCGGATCGCGATTTCACGGCCTACCGCATCCACGATGTCCCCACGGCCTTCGGCTTGCACGCGGCGGCGCTCGAACGCGACTGGATGAGCGCCGCGGCCCAGCGCTTCCCTTACCGCTGCTTGCCGCTGAACATCGCCAATCAGCACGGTTGGGTGCTCACGTGCCCGGCTTCTTTCCGCGTCTATTGGTACGGCGGGCCGCATCCGGGCGAGTTGGAAATCGCATTCGACGGCAACCCCGATCCGTGCATCGTCAGTCATTTCGGCGCCGGCGTGTTGACCTTCAGTTTGCCCTATTTGTTCCGCACGCCGCCGGGGGTAAACCTGTGGGTGAAAGGGCCGGGCAATTGGATCAAAGACGGCGTTCAAGCGCTGGAAGGGATCGTCGAGACCGACTGGACGACGAGCACCTTCACCATGAACTGGAAAGTGACGCGGCCGAACGAATGGATCGCGTTCCAGCGCGGCGACCCCATCGCCATGCTCGTGCCGGTGCCGCGCGGACTGCTCGAAGGCTTGGTGCCTAGGATCGTACCGCTCAGCGCCGCGTCGGAGTTACAGGCGGAGTACCAAACGTGGGAAGCCAGCCGCTCAGGTTTCTTGGAAGGCTTGAAAACGCACGACCCGGAGACGCTGAAACAGGGCTGGCAAAAGGACTATTTCCAAGGGAAAACCGGGGCCGGGCTATTCGAACCGCACCAGACCCGCGTCGATTTGAAGGAGTTCGAGCCCGCGGATTGAGTCGGCGCACGGATTGCATTACCTCGGGGCTTCAACACCCTCCGCCAATGCAAGGTCGTGCCCCGTGGGAATTCTCGAAATCATTTTGGTCGTCGTGCTGCTATTTGCCCTATTCGGCGGCGGCTACGGCTACTCGCGCCGCTCCGATTGGGGCGCCGGCCCGTCCGGCGGCTTCGGCCTGCTCGTCATGATCTTGCTCGTCGTGTTGGTGCTCCGCCTAACGAATACCATCGTATTTTGAAATTGGGCCCACCTCCCGAAAATTGCTCTTGCATTCTTCCGATCCGGCCGCTATTTGGCCCCCACTCGATTTCAATATCGACGTTCGTGGGTGGATGCGCCGGCTTCGGGGGAAGATGAGGCGCACCGTCGGGGGGCGGTCTCGGGCTGGCCACAACCAGCCCAGAGCCGGGGGCCGAACTATGCCAGCATCGATGTTGAAGCGATTCGTCCGTGCCGTCGTGTTCACCGCCACGGTGGCCTCAGCTTCGGACTCATTCGGTCAGACAGTCCCGAGCGAGCCGTTGCCGCCGCCGTCACTCATCGGTTTGCCCGCTGCTCCGGCCACGCCCGCCATGCCGCTGGTAGTCACGCCGGGGGAGTCGGTCATCCGACCCGCGGCCTCGCCGCTGCAGGCGCGAGTCAGTGACGGCGGGCTGGTTCCACTCGCGCCGCCGCCGGCCATTCTTCCGCCGACAACTTCGCTGAAGATCCCGGACAGTAGCTCGACCTCTGGCTCGGTCGCCGTGACACTGGTGGCCGGTCAACCGTCGCTCAGCGTCAAACAAACGCTCCCCGAAACCATTGGGCCGGGCCAAGCGGTCAGCGCCGAAATCAGCGTCACGAACACCGGCGGTAAAATCGCCGAGAACGTCGTCCTCCAAGGTTGGTGGACCGACGGCTACGAGCTCGGCGAAACCTCCGTGACGGGCTACTCCATCAACGGCAAACGCGCCTGGGGCATGGGCGCCATCGCCGCCGGGGAAACGCGGACGCTGAAGGTCAAACTCAAGCCGACCGCCACGGCCCGGCCTACCGAATTCCGCAGCGGGTTCGATGCGACCTTCAGCTCGTCGGCGTCCGACACCCGCAGCGTCAAAGTCCTCAAGCCCGAACTCGGCCTGCAAATCGTGGCCCCGGAGAACGTCCTGCTCGGTCAGCCGATCACCGTGACCATCAAAGTGAAGAATGCCGGCGAAGCCTCGGTGAACAAGATCAGCGTGCAAGCCGTGATCCCGGATGCCCTCAAGCACCCGAAAGCGCAAGACCTCGTCACCGACGTGGCCGTCTTGCCAGCCGGCGCGACTGAAGCGGTGTTGCTGGAACTGACGGCGACGAAGCTCGGCGAGTCCAAAGGGAAGATCCGCATCGAAGCCGAGGGCTGCGAAGCGATCGAGCAAGAGTTCCGCGTCACCGTGATGGAAGCGAAACTCGCCGTGACACTGCACGGGCCGAAGACGCTCTACCAGAATTGGCCCGCGACCTACGAAGCCGTGATCGAGAACCAAGGCACCTACCCGGTGAAAGCCGCGAGCCTCGAAGTGAAGCTGCCGACGGGCCTCAACGACCTCCGCGCCAGCGACAAACCGGGGCACAACGCCGGGCGGAATCTCATCGTCTGGACGTTCGACACCCTGCAGCCCGGCGAGAAGAAGACCGTCATCTGGTTCGGTTTCGCCAAACAAGCCGACGACCTGTTCACGACGGGCACTCTCTCAGTCGGCGGGGCGCCGATCCGGCGGGCCGAGTGGACGACGAAGAATTTGGGAACCGAAGCAAAGTGAGAGCGAGATAGCGGTTCCACGCGACCGACCGTGGTTCCGCTCCATCACTTGTCCCGTCGGAACTCCAGCACGATATGGCCGCTGCCGGCCGGGGCCTTGAAGTCGCTTGGGAACACCCCTTTGGCCACGGCGGGGCTGAGGCAGAGGCAGAGCGTGAGCTTGCCGTCCTTCACCTTGAGCAGCGTACCGGCTTTGTAGTTCAGTTCCTTGGCCAGCTCCTCTTCGGGATCGAAGAATGAGACCGTGTAAAAGTCTTTGTCGGGTCGGACGTGCATTCCGTAGAGGATGTCGACCACTTTGTCGGTGAGGTGAAAGCGACGGTCCTTGAACTCCAGCCGGAGGGGGTTGTCCGGGTCGATCTTCCGCTCGCGGCCGTCTTCCTGACCGGAGGTCGCCACCCAGCGTCCCTCGATTTCCGGCCACAGGCCCCGGAGCGGCGTGCGCATATATAGCGTCTGAGTGGAGTAGTCGATGACGGCCGAGTAAAGTTCCAAGTGCGTATGACCCAAGAGACCGTCGATTCGCGGCACTTTGCGCACCTCCAGAGCGGAATTCACTGAGGTGAAATCGAATGCCGCAATGTCAGTCGAATTGGCGACCGTACGACTGTCGAATTCACCGAGCGAAAGCCCACGGACGGAAACTTTGGCCCCTTTCTGAGAGCCGGCGAAGTCGAATCCGATCACCTCCATCTTGTGTTTCAGACCAAGTTTCTTCACCAAACCCGTATCCATTACGATCCCCGTCGCCCCCGTATCGAGAAGCATCCGAAACGTTTCCGCTCCGCTCTTGCATTCGATGAGGAAGCCACTGTCCCCTTCAAGTTGAATGAGAGGGATGGCGACATATCCCTTATTTTCCATCATCACTCGCAGCGGATCCGCAACTGGTTTATTGACGAGCGCAGGGTTTTTTTGGTCACCGGCGTATGCGGTAACCAGTAGGATCGGGAGGAGGATCAAAACGGCGAGCTTACAGACACGATTCATATGGCATCCATCCTTGAAGGCATGAGATGAGCTGCCGAATTCTCTCCGTCCCGTCCGGTGGGATATCGGATCCGAACAGCCCGAAAAAACCGTGAATCGGCTCACTTCTCACGTCGAAACTCCAACACGATGTGGCCGCTGCCGGCCGGGGCCTTGAAGTCGCTTGGGAACACCCCTTTGGCCACGGCGGGGCTGAGGCAGAGGCAGAGCGTGAGCTTGCCGTC
>JBBRUN010000542.1:0-3772 GCA_038247765.1 Gemmatales bacterium
ACTCGGAGCGACCGACGTTCTGATGCCCTACGAGCGTTCAAGTTGGATCACGGTGCGCAAAATTTCAACTTGAAGGCTGTAATGGCTTCTCGATTCTTGCCTCAGCAGAACTCCCGGAGTTTTTCAACACCCTGCTAGAGGATTTATGGGGCTTTCCGTGGCATGCTCTGCTGACGGATTGACGCCGCCTGAAGGATCTTCCGGCGACCCCAATAATGGTGCCCCGGCCTGGATAGTCAGTGTTGGGAAACTACATGCGAATGTATAAGCCACGCCCATGTACATCGGAGCGACCTCCGGCGGAGGCGATAAAGTGGCTTGCTCGACCTGGACCCCGAGTAGATGGATGATCCGGTCGAACAGCGGGCCGAAGTTGTTGAACTCTGTGGCGTCAAAATCCTTAAATGCTTCCGCGAATGCGGTCTTCTTCTTCGATTGGCTCACGATGTTGAAAACGGCCGAATCTGCGACCACCGGGTCGTCCTTGAGACCGAACCGGATCAGCAAGGGGTCGGAGTAGTAATGCTCCAGCGCCAAGAAGCACGACCGGGCCTGCGCTGACACAAAAGTTGGCCGCTCCGGCGGCACCGGCAAGAGCAAGGCCTGCACCGGCTGCTTCGCGTGCTGGCGGTGGGTGGCGTCTTCGCCATCGACAAATCCGTCTGTCTTGAGGCTGTTAAACTGTTCCGTTCCTTCCCTATCGTGATCGAATAGCCCGAGTGCCTGCCACTCCAGATGCAGACAACAGGCCCGGAGCATGGTCCTGAGCATGTCGGAGCCGCCGCGGTCCTCCTTGGGCGTCGCGACCCCGCCACACGAGATGACGTCGAATGGCATCGGACGCCCGCGGTTGAGCTTGCTTCAGGGCACTTGAAGGTGTGTTACATCGGTCTTGCCTTCGGTGATCACGACCGGCTTGGCTGCCTGTTGGATGGGGTCGAGAACCCGCCGGTCGAACGCGCTGGTGCGGGTGAAGGCGGCGAGGGCGTGCTCGAACTCGCTGAATTCCTCGGTCTCGATCAACGTTCCGCTTGGCATATCCCGGACCATGAAGCCATCGTCCCCAAAAGTGCTCCGCATCCCCATCACTAGCAGGGGCGAATGGGCGGAGAGGATGAACTGAACCTTCGGGAACAACTTCATCAGTTCCGGCAAAACGCGGTACTGGAGGTCAACGTGAAGGTGCAGGTCAGCTTCGTCGAACATCACTATCCCGCAGACCTCAGAAATATCGTTGAACTGAGCGCCGGCCAAGTCAAAGTCACGGATCACGTTGCAGAATGCGCAGAACAGAGCGGCTTGTCCTGCGGACAGGCCAAGTAGGCTGGGGACCGTCTCCTGTCTTCCGGAGCGGACGTACTCGACAGTGATCGTACCCATGTTCCTGTGCGAGAAGCGGAACTGCACAGAGTCGCCGTCCGCACCGAGGATTCGAGCAAGCACTTTTCCTACAAAGGCGATAATCTTGTCGTCCTTGCCCGGAGCCAATCCAGTTTGTTTCTGAAGCAGGCTGTCGAGAACGACGGCCTTGAGCCACTCCAGCGTCGGCTTCAGCAAGGCGCGTGAGAAGATTCGCCGGGAAGTATACCCCTCGAACTTGTTCGGCTCCGGGAAATGCAGTTCTTCCGCAACCGCCTCGTCGTTGAGCCAGTCTGGTAGTTCAAAGCGGTCTGATGGGAAGAAAAGGACCAAGTTTTGGCCGAATAGTTTCTGTATCGGCCTGGAGAGAACGCGTTGGAATGGGTGAGCTGGCTCAGGGGTGAGGGCAAAGTGGTTGGACCTGTCCTCCGGTATTTTCTTCCATCCGTCGTCCTCGGGGAGCGGACTGACCTGCTCCTCGAACTCTTTACGCGGGAGGTTGAGAGTCCACTCTTCCATCGCCAAGTCACCATCGAATTGGAGCTTAGCATGATACCAGCACGCGCCTTGGCGGATAAACCCAATCGAACGAACTCGGTAGACCTTGTTGTGCTTAATCTCAGCCTGGTCGTAAGCCTGCTGCTTGAAGGCGACGAGTGCGTTGACGATGAAGGAAAGGAGGGTGGTCTTACCGCTGCCGTTCGGGCCGACTAGGACAAGCGGTAGCGGACGGTCTCCTTGAAATGGCAACTCGAAACGAAGTTCGGGTATTGGACCCGCATTCTGGAGCGCAAGGATTCTCAAGTACATCATGTAAAGCCTCGAAAACTTCCGGCCAGTTTTGTCGTAGTGTCAGAATGCGTACAACCATCACGAATCTGTAACTTATCTAAATAGTGGAGCATCGATTGTAGCTGGCATAGCTGATAATCGAATAGATTCCCCGCAGTTGAACGCGCAGGCCAGAATGGATCGCGTGTTTCTCACCTCTAGCAAGCAATCGTTGCCGCGGATGCATGCGACTGCTGAGCCTCCGCGAATTAGTCCGCCGCCGCCAACCCATCGCCAAAGAGCGTTCGCAGTTGAGCATCGACTGTAGATGGCGGATGACGGGGCGTCGGAAACCCACTTGGGCCTCGGTGCAATGGCTTCAGCGGGCAACTCCGAGCGATTTCAGACGCAAGTCGTTGCGGTGCTGAGGTTCTACCCGAATTCGGAAATGATTTCGCGGAGGGGTGGGGGGAATCGCGGCGAAATCATTTTCGACGGTCAACCCAGGTGCAGGGCGGCAACTTCGTCTCCGTCACTTCCAGTCCGCCGCGGACGCGATTGATAACTGCGTTTCCCGAACCAGACTCGACTTGCCGGCCACTTTGTCAGCGAGCTTCTGGTCAGCCCGCCGGTTCGCCTCTTCGCGGGCCACCAATTATTCGGGTTTTTCAGCACGTGCTCGCACGGGAGAATTCCGCGCGGCGAGCCATTTCGCCAGTTCGACGACGCCGACCGGTATCAGCGACAGCCCGAGGATCAGCCCCCACTCGCCGGCCGTAGGATACGCCTCCACCCCGAACAGTGGGTGGAGGGCGGGGACCAGGATCACAAGCAGTTGGAGCAGGGCCGATACGCCGGCGGCGAGGAGCAAGGTCGGGTTCGAGAACACTCCGAGGCCGACGGCCGTCTGCTCCCGGCTGCGGCAGGCGAATGCGTACAGCAGTTGAGCGAACCCGAGGACGCAGAAGGCCACCACTTGGGCCTCGGCGAGGTTGGCGTCGTTGCCCCGCCAGACGAGCCAGAACCCTGCCAGGGCGGCGGCCGCGGATACCGCCCCGTGGGCGACGATCCGGAGGGCGTCGGCCCACCTGACAAGCGGCTCGCCCGGCCGCCGGGGCTTCCGCCGCATCAACCCCGGCTCCGGCTTCTCCACCCCGAGAGCCAGCGCCGCCAGCCCGTCCGTCACCAGGTTCAGCCACAGGATTTGCAACGCGAGCAGGGGCACCGGCCAGCCAAGCAGTACGGCCGCGAACATGACCAGCAGCTTGCCCGCGTTCCCCGCGAGCAAGTAGCCGACGAACTTCCGGATGTTGTCGTAGATGCCGCGGCCTTCCTCGACGGCGTTTACGATCGAGGCGAAGTTGTCGTCGGTCAGCACCATCGCCGACGCCTCTTTGGTCACGTCGGTGCCGGTGACCCCCATCGCCACCCCAATATCGGCCGCCTTCACCGCCGGGGCGTCGTTAACCCCGTCTCCGGTCATGGCCACGATCTCGCCACCAGCCTTGAGCGCCCGCACGATCCGCAGCTTGTGCCCGGCCGTCACCCGGGCGTACACGGCCACGGTGCCGACCACGGCCGCTAGGTCAGCATCCGTCTTCGTCTCCAATTCGTGGCCGGTTACGACGCGGTCGTCCGGTCC
>JBBRUN010000543.1:0-3771 GCA_038247765.1 Gemmatales bacterium
CGGCGGCTCGGAACTGCTCGAGCAGTTCGTGCCGCCGGGCAGCGCGTCCGAAATCCACTGCTACCACCCGCAGCCGTATTACGATCCCGCCCTCGTTCACAAGCGGCTGATCACGCCCGGCTTCTTGGCCAACGCGCACCGCTCGCTGGTGCCCGGCGGGCTGTTCATCCTCCAGACCGACAACCCCGGATATTGGAAGTACATCAAGGCCGTCGTGCCGGTCTTCTTCGATTTCGTCGAGCAGCCCGGCCGCTGGCCCGACAGCCCCAAGGGGCGGACGCGCCGGGAGATCATCGCCATGAAGAACAAGCTGCCGGTATTCCGCGCCACCGGCACGGCGAAGCTGAATTTGAGCGAACTGGACGCGCTCGCGCTGGCCGAAGCTCTGCCGCCGCCGACGTTCGATGCGGACCGGCGCTTGCGGGATCTGGACCGGATCGGGTGAGCACGGACTACTTCGCCGTCCCGGCTTCGGTGCCGTTGGCGATGAAGACGGCTTCCTTCAACCCGTCCTTCGGGATCAGCACGATCAACGGGCTGGCGAAGTTTGCCGTGCCGGCGGGGCCCGTCACCGACTTGTACTTCAACGTGAGTTTACCGTCTTGGGTCGCTCCGGTCACTTCGCGGTAGGTCGTGATGGCTGCGGCGCGCGTGATCACGGCGACGACGGCGTTCTTCTCGAAGTCGCCTTTGGTCACGGGGTTGTTCTTCTTGTTGCCCAGCGGCGGTACGGTGCCGAAGACTTTCTCGAAGGCTTCGAGATCGCGGAGAATGAGGAACGAGGTGTCCCCTTTGAGGCCGGAGTTGTTCTTTTCGAAGTGCCCGGTGCGCACCGTGATCTCGGCCGGTTTGTCTTCGGCGAGCGCCGGAATCGCCAGAGCGAAAACGAGAGCGAAGGCGAAGCGTTGCATCGGTAATTCCTGAAGTCAGTAGGGTAGCGGATTCGGCGCCAAGAATACATCGGGCGATTCACCTTTAGCAACTACGACGATGCCCGATTCGGTGATCAAGAATCCGCGGCGGCGGTCGAAGTCGGCATCGTATCCGAGGACGGTATACGGCGGTAGTTTCACATCTTTATCTATGATCGCCCGGCGGATGCGGCAGTAGCGGCCGACATCGACGCCTTCGAACAAGATCGAATCTTCGACGACCGCATAGCTGTTCACGCGGACGCGTGGCGACAAAATACTCCGGCGAACCTGCCCTCCCGAGACGATCGACCCGGCCGAGACGATGCTGTCGTGGGCTTCGCCGCGCTGGCTATAACCGGGTGGCCCTTCGCCCATATGTACGAACTTCGGCGGTGGGTTCTGCAAGTGCAGCGTGCGGATCGGCCAAGTTTCGTCGTAGAGGTTCAGCACGGGATCGACCGCGACGAGGTCGAGGTTGGCTTGGTAGTAGGCGTCGAGCGTGCCGACATCGCGCCAGTAGGGGTGCGGTTTTCCGTTGCGGTCCCGGAACCGGTAAGACTGCACATTCAGGCCGTCGCGCACCATCGCGGGGATGATGTCCTTGCCGAAATCGTGGCTGCTGGCGGTGTCGGATGCGTCGTCGAACAATCGTTCGAAGAGCACGGCCGTGTTGAAAACGTAGATCCCCATCGACCCGAGCGCGTGGGCGTCGTCCCCCGGCATCGGGGCGGTCGAACGCGGTTTCTCTTGGAAGCCGAGGACTCGGCCGGTGGCATCGGTCTGCACAATTCCAAATTGGTGGCACTCGCCCAAGGGCACCGGAATGCAGCCGACCGTGATGTCGGCGTCGGCCGCGGCGTGGGCGGCGATCATCTCGGAATAGTCCATCTTGTAGATGTGATCCCCCGCGAGGACCAACAGGTGCTCGGGGTCTTCTTTCTCGATGCTGTAGATGTTTTGATAAATCGCATCGGCGGTGCCCTTGTACCAATGCTCGTCGATGCGCTGCTGCGGCGGCAGGACTTCGACCCCTTCGCCGAGGTCGTGCGCCAAGAAGTTCCAGCCTTGGCGGATGTGCCGATCGAGGCTGCGCGACTTGAACTGCGTGAGGACGAGGATCCGCCGGAGGCCGCTGTTCAAACAATTCGAAAGGGTGAAGTCGATGATTCGATAGTGGCCACCGAACGGCACGGCCGGCTTGGCGCGGTCGCGCGTCAGCGGTTCGAGGCGGGTGCCTTTGCCGCCGGCCAAGATCATCGTCAGGACGTTGCGGAGCATGGTTGTGGCTTCCTCGGGCTACGCTATCGTACATCGGCCGGTTCGCGCGGGGCAAGTTCGGCGAGCGCTTTCCGGGTGGCCGTGGCCAATGCGACCGCATCGCCGCACGGCGTCAGGATCAATCCGGCTACGCTTTCGGTGTCCGGCGTCCGCAGGGCCAAAGTCGGTTTGCCATGCGACAATGCCGCGCGCAGAAAGGGCAAGCCCCCCACCGGGTGCGTGCCCCAGACGATGTCCGCATCTCCGACCGCTGCCAACGGATTGTCACTCAAAAGCGAATGGACGCGCAGATCATCCGCTCCGAGCGACCATGCGAAACGCAGTACGCGGTCGCGCTCCGGGCCATCGCCGACGAGAACCAAGTGCAACTTCGGCGCCGCGTACTTCAGCACGTCGAACGCCCACACGGCCATCCGCAGGCCGTCGCCGGGGGTGAAGTCGCCCGCCGCCAGCAATATCAAGGCATCGGCCGGTAACCCGAGTCGTCCGGGGTAGGTCATAACGCCGTCCCGTCCGGCAGGACACCGATGAAAGGCAGGTGGCGGTAGTCGTCGTTGTAGTCGAGCCCGTAGCCCACGACGAACTTGTCCGGGATGGTGAAGCCGACGTAATCCGGTTCGAAGGCTACGGTCTGCCGGCCGATCTTGCGGAGCAGCACGCAGGTCTTGATCGACGCGGCCCCGAGTTCGTTCAGGTGCGCGGTCACTTGGCTCAGGGTCGCGCCGGTATCGAGGATGTCGTCGAGCAAAAGGATGTGCCGACCGCGAATCTCGGGGAGAAGACCCGTGTTCAACACGAGCGTGCCTGGCGTCGTCGCGGTGCCCCGGTAACTGCTGGCTTCGAGCAAGCCGATTTGGTGGCGGTGTTCCAATCTGCGGACGAGGTCGGCTAAGAAAACGAGGCTGCCGGTGAGGATGCCGACGACCGTGAAGGCGCGGTCGGCGAAATCGGCGTTCACCTCGGCGGCGATTTCGAGGACGCGCTCGCGGATCGCTTCTTCGGGGATCAAGACGTTCATCGCGGCGATCCACTCCGGACCTTCGGTAGCGTCCATTCAACGCCGGATGGTCAAACCGGACAGGGGAATTTCGCGGACGGATCGAGTAAGATGCGGGAACCTCTCGGAGACTTGGGATGACACGGATTGAGACATTGCACCCGGAGTTGTCGGCCGACTTGGTCGAACGCGTCGTGAACCTCAGCCCCGAAGCGATGGAATCGCTGAAACTCATTTGGAAATCGGAACGGACGGCGACGCTCGAAGATCGACGCGAGTTCTCCGACGAAATCCGTCGGCGTTTGGACGCCTACGACCGGGGGGAACTCCACGCAGTCGACGGCGATGCTGTGGTCGCTCGGTTGCGCGAAACAATTCGAAAACTCAAAGCCGGAGCCAAGCCGTGACGCTGCGGTTCCTGAACGACGTGGAAGATCAATTCAACCGCACCGTGGTTCACCTGGAAAACGAGCGATACGGCACGGGTCTTCGCTTGGCGACCGAGTACGCCGAAGTCTTGGAACAGCTCAAGCTCAACCCGCGTTTCTATCCCCGCGTCGAAGATGCGATCGCGAACCGAGA
>JBBRUN010000544.1:0-3743 GCA_038247765.1 Gemmatales bacterium
CGGGAAAAGAGCTTCGGGCTGAACATCCTGCTGCCGTTCGAGCAGTCGGCCAACGCCGTGCTCACGGGCGATTCCAAGTTGATGAACCTGCGCTACTTCTTCACGCGGAAGCTCGTCTTCATCAAAGAGTCGGACGCGGTCGTGCTCTTCCCCGGCGGCTTCGGCACGCACGACGAAGCCTTCGAATCGCTGACGCTCATTCAAACCGGCAAGACGCACATCTTCCCCATCGTGCTCTTGGACGAACCGGGCGGCAACTATTGGAAGCGCTGGCAAGACTTCGTCACGGACGACCTCTTGGCCCGCGGGTACATCTCCCCGCAAGATTTGCACCTGTACAAAGTGACGGACTCGGTCGACGAGGCGATCCGCGAGGTGACGCAGTTCTACCGCATCTACCACAGCATGCGCTTCGTCCGGCGCGATTTGGTTCTGCGGCTGAACGAACCGCTGAGCGATGCGAAACTGGAGCGCCTGCGGGAATTCTTCAATGACATCGTGGTGACGGGCACAATCCAACAAACGGCGGCGCTCCCGGCCGAAGCGAACGAACCAGCCTTGGCGGCGCTGCCGCGGTTGAAGTTCCATTACAACAAGCACGATGCCGGGCGGTTGCGACAACTGATCGACGCGATCAATGCGGAAGGATGATGGCCCTGTCAGGCATCCGAACGCCGCACTTGCAGCAGCGGTTTGGTCAGCAGCACCAGAATGCAGAAGGTCAGAATCGCGGCTCCCAAGAACAGCAGCGACGGCAACCGCCGGTTGTCATGATCGGTCTTCGGCAACTTCCCGGCGGGCACGAGGTCGTAGTGGACGACGCCGTCGGTGTCGAACTTCGACACGTCGATCCGGTTGCCCGCGGACTTCGCCGAGATCGAGCCATCCACTTCGAGGACTTCGGTCGCGCCCACCGGATCGAAGACGTGATCGGCTACGTCGCGCAGCGTATCGGGTCGCTCTTCGCTCTTCGCCCCCCCGCGGATCGTCCGGCCGTCGTCGGTGCGGATTTCGAAATAGACCGGCCGGCCGTGGTTCAGGCCCAACTCGCGAAGCTCTCCGCTGCCGACATCTTGCCGGTTCGCAATCGCGGGGGCGAAGCCCGTGAAGTGGGCCACGAGCACCGCGACCTTGAACAGCGCTGTCGCGCCGATCGCGCCGGTGACGTTCACGAAGTTACTCGTGGCGATCATTTCCCCTTTGCTCGTCTTCGGCGCCTTGTGCTGCAACAGGGTGAACAGCGGCACGATGTAGAACCCGGTGAAGAATCCGATGCCGATGATGCAGGCGATGAGGTAAGGCATGTCGCCGACGAACCACGAAGCGCCCAATAGCAAAGCCATCATGCCGAAGGCGCCGAGGATGACGAGGCGCAGCTCGACGCGCTGGCCCGAAAGCATCCCGGCGAGCGGACTGCCGAGGCCGATGCCCAGCGCGACGGTGCCGACGACGGCGCTGGTTTTCAGTTCGTCCCAGCGCGGGTTTTGGCTCTCGCCGAGCATGTAGACCGCCGCTCGCATGAACGCCACGACGAACGTGAAAAAGGCGATGCCGAGCAGCGCCACCCGCAGCGACTTGGTGCTGAGCAGCACGCGGATGCTAGCGACGAGTGGAGCGTAGACCAAGCGTGGGAAGGGTTTGGTCGGGTTCGACGCCGGCATCTTGCGAATGAGCAGACTCGCGACGGCCCCGACGATCGCCAGTGACAACAGGACGACACCGACGACTTCCTCCTGGCCTTGATACAAGTACGACAGCACACCGCCGGAGACGGTGCCGAGGATCACGGCGAGGAACGACAGCGATTCCAGTATTCCGTTCCCTCTGCTGAGCTGGTGGTGGCTTAAGATTTCCGGCATCACCCCGTACTTGGCGGGCACGAAGAAGCACGAGTGCGTGCCCATCAGGAAGACCGTCGCCAATACGACGTACGGCCCCAACTCCGGGTAACCGTGGCGGCCGAGGTAAAAGCCGACGAGCGCCAGCGCCGTGATGCCGACTTCGGCGATCTTCCAGAGGACGAGGGCGTTCCGCTTGGAATAGCGGTCGGCGAGCCAACCCGCGATCGTGCCGAAGATGGCCCACGGGGCGTAAAAGAGGATCGGCATCAGGCCGATGGCGTTTTCTTCGGTGAAGGCTTGGGTGTTGATGGCGAAGAACATCGCCGAGGCGTGGATGGCTTGGTCGTTGAACGCCGCAAGGAACTGGGCCACGAGGAGGCCGAGGAAGGTGCGCGAAGTCAAGCCGCCGGATTGGATCGAGTGCTGCGGGTGCGTCGGCGCGGTCATCGGCGGAAAATCCTGCGGGAGTCTTCAGGAGAATGTAGGCCGAACTTCGCGGCGAACCATCCTACCAGCCCCCGGCGACCGGTTTTCACGGGCCGGTCCGGTCGGTGGCAACGGCGAGGGATTGGCGGCGCTTCACGGGAGGTCGATGGCGAGTTCTTGCAAGCTGGCCGCAAACGGAACTCTCTTGACGAGTGCGAGTAAGCGGTCGTCGGGGATTCCGCGGAGTCGATCGAGGACTCCCGGTGCGAGCGGACCGAATTTGGTATCGAGTAGCGCTTCGAGCACCTCAACAAGTGCTGCGCGCCGACCGCGGTCGAGGCCTCGTTCGATGCCTTGTTCGATGCCTTTCGCTAGGCCGGCTTCAATCGCACGTTCGTAACGAGTCTTGTTCATGGCTCGCACCCCTTCGGTACTGTTTTGTTCGATTATAGCATCGAAGCGATCCAAGTGCTCTTGTTCGATCGGCAAATACGCTTCGACGCAATCGCCCAGCAAATACCGCTGTTGCTCGTTCAGCGATCCCGCTTCCGACAAGCGCCGCAGCGCTTCCGCGCCATATTCGGCGGCCTTGTCTTTCGGCAACTTCATCAAGGCCGAGAGCGCGACTCCGAGCCAGTTGTCGCCGTGCAAGTACGGCTCGGCTTCCAATCCGGGCAGGCCGACGTAGAGGTAGCGGAACGTCGAGACGTCCAACTCCCACACGCTGTCGGTGACCGTGCGAATGCCGATGCCATCGAGTCCGACTTTGAGGTAGATCACGATCGGCAACACCGGCAGTTGGTGCGCGTTCTTCAGGTGGAGGTAATATCCCGGCAGGCGCGGCTCGAGCAGAGTCGTCTTGTCCGGCGATTCGATCTCGACGTGCACGAGCAACAGACACGAATCGCCGACCGGCTTGAGAGTCGGCAACTTCGCGACGAGATCGACGATGTGGCGGTCGCCGTCGGGCGGATCGGGGAGTAGTTCTTGCGTCAACCATTCGATCCGGGTCAAGTCGAGCCGCACGGCCCAATCGGCGAAGAATAATTTCAGGAAGTCGGCGAAGAACTCGCGGATGATCGACTTGAATCGCTGGTCGTGATCGCCGGGCATCTGCAGCCCTCGCGGATGGCGGAACGGAACTTCCACCAGCATAGGTTCGGTGCTCGCTCCGTACAATCTCCCCAATGCCACCCAAGGGGAGCGGGGCCATGAGCGAGCCGTGGGTTTTCATTTCTTGCGTGTCCCAAGAGTTCCGCACGACGCGGACGATGGTCGACCAAGTCTTGTCGCGCTTGGGTTTCAAAGGGATCATCCAAGAAATCTTCGGCACCGAAGCGGGTGATTTGTGCGGCGTCCTCCGTTCCAAGATCGACGGCTGCCAAGGGATGATTCAATTGGTCGGGCACGCCTACGGTTGGGAACCGCCCGTGGAGACGGAGTTCGGCCGTGTCTCGTACACCCAATACGAATACC
>JBBRUN010000545.1:0-3730 GCA_038247765.1 Gemmatales bacterium
GCAAGTTGGCGATCGCACCGAGCGGAGACGAAACCATCGAAGCCGGAACCACCCTCATCGCAATCGGATTGCGGCAGCAACTGCAAGCGGCCGTGGCATTGACGCGGTCCGCGCAATCGACGAACGCATCGAAATAAAGTCGCCGATGGAATGGAGCATGACGTGTTACCATACCACCTGACCCCTTTCCCGGAGCCTCCCCATGCGTCGCGTCTGTTTCACCGGCCTTCTTCTACTCATCGCCCTCGCCCCGGCTTCGTCCGCCGAGAAAATCCGCGTCGCCTGCGTCGGCGACAGCATCACCTACGGCGCCGGCGTCGAGATGCGCGAAAAGAACTGCTACCCGGTGGTACTCGGCGGATTACTCGGCGACGGCTACGAAGTGAAGAACTTCGGCGTCAACGGGGCGACGCTGCTCAACGCCGGCGACCTGCCGTACACGAAACAGAAGGCGTACAAAGACGCGCTCGCGTTCAAGCCGAACATCGTGATCATCAAGCTCGGCTCGAACGACAGCAAACCGAACAATTGGAAGAAGGCCGACGACTTTACCAAAGACTACACGGCGTTGATCGAGTCGTTCCAGAAGCTCGACGGCAAGCCGACGGTTTACCTCTGCACGCCGGCCCCGGCATTCCAAGGTGCCTTCGGCATCACGGAGAAGGTGGTGAAGGGCGAAGTGAAACCGAAGATCGAGAGCCTCGCCAAGGAATTGAAACTGACGTTGATCGATGTGCACGCGGCGATGGCCGACAGCCCGAAGTTGTTCCCGGATCAGATCCACCCCAATGCCGATGGCGCGATTCTGCTGTCGAATACAATTCACAAAGCCATCGCGGCGAAGAAGGACTGATCGTGGACATGAAAAGATTGCCACAGAGAACACAGAGACCGCAGAGGAATTCCTAGAAGAGTGGACGATCCGGCCGATTCTCTTTGAGTAACTGTGCACTCTCCAGCAACCAGTGGACCGTTGCAATTGAAAGTTGTCGTCAAAATTGAGTCCCAACGGGACGACAGAAGGTAGCCAGGGGTGGAGCGAAGCGGAACCCCTGGGAATGAGAATAAGCAATTTCGGCCCCGACGGGTCTAACCATTTCCAAATCGAGGTGTCCCCGTTGGGGTCCAAGTGGCAACCCTCCTGAATTCCAGGGGTGGAGCGAAGCGGAACCCCTGGCTACCTTCTGTCGTCCCGTTGGGACTCAATTTTGACGACAACTTTCAATTGCAATGAACCACCAGATCATTAATATTCGCGCCGGGCAAGAAAAGATAACCGCGGAGGTATTCAAAGCGAACATTGTATACTCTGTGATCTCCGTGGCTATCTGATCAATATTTGCGCCGCGGCCGAAAAAAACAATCGGCCGGGGAAGGATTCCCCGGCCGACACGATCGGATTTGGCACTCGCAACTAGAATTTGATTTCGACGTTGCCGCCGGTGATCTCGATCTTGCGATTCATGTCGCCTTTTTGATACTCTTCCGGGAATCCTGGCATCACGCTGTCGCTGCCGTCCGGACCGTTGATCTGGAAGCGGTAAGGGCCTTTGATGACCTTCCCGCTGAATTTACCCGTCTCATCGAGAGGGAATTGTGCGGGCCGAGCGACGCCGCCGGTCGGCATCAAGTGAAGCTTCAATTTCAGTTTCTTGGCCGATTTGAGATCGACGCCGGTTACGGTGCCGGTCACGTCGACTTCTTCGCCGGGCGTCGTTTCCGTGTAGCCGCAACCCGCGAAGGCCATCGCCGTGGAAGCGATCAGCACGAAGGTTAGTGAACGCACAAAAGTCATGTCGATACTCCGGTGGTGAAACGAGTCGGGCCGGCGTGAACGCCGGCCCGGCCTGTGCGATGGTACGATTCGATCAGTCGGCGTTGAAAACTTGGCCGTCGGCGGCGCCGGCCAGCCACTTGAGTGTCAGAGCTGGAGTGCTCGCACGGAAGAACCTAACCGAGCCGTCGCCCATCACCGCGTTGCAGCCGCCGGTGTGGAAGCTGAACGGTTCATCGTTCGGGCCGCAGTTGTTCGTCCGCCATGGGCAAGTGGTCGGCCCGCCGGTCGGCGTGGCATTTTGATTGATAGCCGCGGTGCGATCGCCGACCGCGTTGCTCGGGCCAGACAGACCGTTGGTGCCCGAATCCGGGTCGGCCCAAGCGTACATGCGGCGACCACCGGTCGTACCGCCGGACCATTCGACGCCTTCGGCGATCGGAGATGGGCGCGTAGAGAGGCTGGCGAACTGACCGGCGCTCGGGTGAGCACGACCGGCGTCTTCGATGCAAAGCAGGGTGTTCGAGGTACCATCAGTCACGCCAACGATGGCGCGGCCGGTGTTGCCGCAGAGCAACATGCCTTCACGCGTCTGTGCGAGCCTGCGAGCGCCGGTGGTCGGTCGTGTACCGATTGGGCTATCGGCACCGGCTGTCAGGCCGTCTTCAATGTCCGAAACGGCGATGAACATGTAGTCCCATGCCCCGTATCCGAGTGGGTCACTCCGTTCCGGGGAGACCGGCGTACTCGGGCAAACAAAGGTTTTGATCCTCGACCTGGCAGCCAAAACCGTATTCGGGAAGTTCGGGTCGTTGTAAACAGCGCCGCGGGCGGCCGGGTGGATTTGCGAAAGCGTGTAACCGGAGGCGGCCATTTGGCTGAAGACCAGCGTTTGATCCATCATCCGGAAGACGTTTTCTTGTTCGATGAACGGGAGCAACAGAGTGGGCGTCGACTGGGTCATGTACACGGTGGCGGCGCCGCCGGTGCTATCGCACTGGCCGGGGTGCGGTAGGAAGCCGTTAGCCGACTCGAAGTTGTGGACCGCGAGACCCATTTGCTTCATGTTGTTGCTGCAGGTCATGCGGGCGGCCGCTTCGCGGACTTTTTGAACGGCGGGGAGCAAGAGCCCAATGAGGATCGCGATGATAGCGATCACGACGAGTAACTCGATCAGGGTAAACCCGGCGCGGGACACCAAAGCACGGCGATACGATACTGTCACTGGGCACACTCCAATGGAACGGGGGGTTAAAACACCTGACGCGGGATGAAACGATCACAAACGCTTCAACAGCTTGAACTAGCTTATGTGCAGTACAGCCCCATCAGGTGAAGACTTTTCGCAATTTCGATGAAGATTGCGTGAAGGCCCACGATATTCGCGTCTTTGGCTAGAAATTGCTCGGAAATCGCCTGTATTTCAGAGCGATAGAAGCCAAGGTTTGAGCCAGATGACGATCCGCGTCACCAATCCGGCGACGAGGATCGCCGCCGCGAGCAGCGTCAAACCAACTTCGCTGGGCCGATCTTGGGGGTTCCTTCCGTTTCTGGTTTGCTTTCTTTTCATAGCTTCGCCCTCCGGGTTCGTCCGCTACTAGGCGAATGAACCGATTGCCCCCGGCTCACGCGGGGGTCGTGCTGGAATTGGTTGATCGGTGAGCGTGAACGCGAGTCCGAGATATCCCGGGGGACATCCCAAAGTGCTGTCGGTGGGGCCGCGCGGCAAAGGCGAGTTTGCCGGGCAGTCCAGCTAAATGGGAATCGCGATGATGGCGATCACGACCAACAACTCGATCAGGGTGAAACCGGTAGGGCGAACGATCGTGTCGTGTCAATCAATTCCGCCGATGGCTTCCTTCTGTAAGCTTATGGGTGCGACGCAATAACTCGGTGAAGACGCTGCGCATATCGGATGAAGATTGGAAGTAGATCGGCCGATTTCCATACTCACCC
>JBBRUN010000546.1:0-3725 GCA_038247765.1 Gemmatales bacterium
GGGGTTGTCCCCGGCGGTTTTTTCGCGCGCTTCGTCAATTGTGTGGATATTCCGCTCGATGCAGACGAGCTGCCGGATTGTGTTGTCGGATTATCGGGCGCGGACGGTCTGACAGTGTGGCTCGGAGACTTTGCGGCCGAGGAACTCGGCCATGCGATTTAGCTTTCGGAGCGTTCGCTGCTTTCGCTGCTTTCGCTGCTTTCGCTGGTTTCGCTGCTTTCGCTGCTTTCGGCAGGGGGGGTGTCGAGAATGACCGAAAGCTGAAATCGAATGTCGGCTCAAACCAACGGCAAGCGTTGCGACGAGCGAAGCACGGGCCGACGAGTCTGGGCAACTCCTAAACTGATTCGACCCCGACCGACGGAAGTTTTTCCCAATGCCCACGCTCGCCGAGCGCTACAGCGCCGAGTTCCCCACGTCCCGCGAGCGCTTCGAAGTCGCCAAGGGCATCTTCCCCTGCGGTGTCACGCACGACACGCGGATGATGGAACCGTTCCCCATTTATGTCGAGCGCGCGCTCGGCAGCAAAAAATACGATCTCGACGGCCACGAAGTCATCGACTACTTCGTCGGCCACGGCTCGCACATCTTGGGGCACTCACCGGAGGTCGTGGTGACGGCCGTGCAGCAGCAGATGGCAAAGGGCACCCACCCCGGATCATGCCACGAACTCGAAATCGAGTGGGGTAAGCTCGTGATGGAGCTGATCCCTTCGGCCGAGCGAGTCCGCTTCACCGGCAGCGGCACCGAAGCGACGATGATGGCCCTCCGACTCGCGCGGCTCTGCAGCGGTCGGCCGAAGTTCCTGAAATTCCAAGGGCATTTCCACGGCTGGCACGACGCCGTCACCGTCGGGGCCGATTTCCCGTACGAGTCGAATTCGGTCGCCGGGGTGCCCGAGGAAATCGCGTCTGTCTGCGTGGCGGTGCCGCCGAACGACTTGAACCTCGTCGAAGCGGCGCTGGAGAAGGACGACCGAATCGGCGCCGTGATTCTCGAACCGACCGGCGGCCACTGGGGCGCGGTGCCGATCCACGGCGAGTTCCTGAAGGGCCTGCGCGAAATCTGCACGCGGCGGAACAAGGTGTTGATTTTCGACGAAGTCATCACCGGTTTCCGCGTCGCGCCCGGCGGCGCGCAGCAGGTCTACGGTGTGACGCCCGACCTCACGGCGCTGGCGAAAATCCTAGCCGGTGGATTGCCCGGTGGGTGCCTCGCCGGGAAGGCGGAAATCCTCAACTTCATCGAGCCGCGGCCCGGTCAGCCGAAGATGCGCCACCCCGGCACTTACAACGCGAACCCGCTCTCGGCCTCGGCCGGGGTCGCCTGCCTCGAGCAAATCCGCACGGGCGTTCCGTGCCGGTTGGCCAACGAATCGGGCCGGAACCTGCGGAACGAATTCAACGCGATGTTCGAGGCGAACAAGCTGCCGTGGATTGCATACGGTGAGTTCAGCATGGTCCGCGTGATCCCGAATTACATCGGCGAACGCCCCGGAACAGCGCAGGGGGACAACGATGGCTTCATCCCCTTCGGCGGCGATTTGAACAAACTCGACGGCCCAAAAAGCGCGAAGCTCGCGCACGCCCTCCGTCAGGGGATGCTCCTGCAAGGCGTCGACTTCTGGGGCACCGCCGGGATGACCTGCATGGCCCACTCCCCCGCGGATGTGGCGAAAACCGTCCGCGCGATGGAGCGTACCATCGCCTGGGTGACCGAAGAGGGTATCGCGTGACCGACGGGGCGAGCCGGCAGCGTGAGCTGCCGGCTCACCCTCAGCCCGGATATTCTACCCCCGCATCTTACTTTCAAGCCCGCATTCAAACGATTCGGGATGCTGCGATAAACGTTCATATTTGGCCTCGCTCCACGCCGGCTCTTCCAGCCGAAGATGGATTTGTTATCTGTGAATCAACCCGGCTTCGCCTCGAGCGCCGCGACTCGCTCTTTCAATTTTGCGATCTCCGCGAGGGCGTCGTTCAGCTTCGCCTCCAAGCCGCTCGGCGCCCGCGATGTTACGGCTTCTACCGAGACCGGCGGTTGGCCGCCTCGGTGGCTTGCCAATTCTTCCGGGGTGTGGAAGCCGTGCGTGACCATCGCCCCGCGCCCCGGCGGCGAGAGGTAGACCGTCAAGATCCGTTCGCACAGGCCCTTCAAGAGTGCCCGCAGCGTGTCCAAGTCGGCGATCTCGTCCATCCGGCTCGCCCGGCCGCGGAGGTCGCCTTCGGATTGCGGCCCGCGCAGTAGCAGTTCCGCGAGGATCGCCAGTTCGACTTTGCTCGGGTTCCACGCATCGTAAAGCAGGTGGCGCCAACGGTCGGCCCGCCCGCCCTGCTGCTTGATGGTCAACCCTTTCTTCATCAGTTCGTTCAGGGTCTCTTCGACGTCGTCTTCGTCGAGTTCTAGCACCGGATCGCGGTTCGATTTTTGATTGCACCCCACGACGACGCTGTTGAGCGTCATCGGGTAGGTGTCCGGCGTTTTCGTGGTCTTGTTCTTTTCGACGAGGACGCCGAGGACGCGCCGCTCGAGGACGGACAACGGCTCGCGGGCTGGTGGGCTGGCTGCGGTGTCGGACATTGCAATTCGTTCCTTATTATTCGCCGCTGAGCATCCGCGCCAGCGGCCTGGTGATTTCGATATTTTCCAAGACGATCTTCAGCACGACCGTCAGCGGCACGGCCAAGAACATCCCCGGCAGGCCCCACAGGACGCCCCACATCGACAGGGCCGCGAGGATCACGATCGGGCTGAGGCCGACGGCCCGGCCGATCCACATCGGTTCGATCAGAGTCGCCGAGACGATGTGGAACGCGAGCAGGACGACGGCGAGGGAGATCGCGCGGCCGCCGATATCGAACTGCACGAACCCGAACACCACCGGCAGCGCGTACGCTACGACCGTCCCGATGTACGGGATGAAATTGCAGACGAACGTGAGTACGGCCCACAGCAGGGCGAACGGGACGCCGAAGGCGTAGAGCAAGACGCCGACCGGGATCGCGAGGAACAGGCTCGATTTCACCTTGGCTTTGAGGTAGCTGATGATCGCGGCGTTGATGCGGCCGAAGATGTCGAGAATTTTCTCGGCCCGTTCCTCAGGGTAGGCTTTGCGCACGCGTTCGGGAAAGCGGGCCGATTCCAAAAGCAAGAACAGCAAGTACAGACCGGCGGCGAACGCTTCGGGCAATCCGACGCGGACGAAGTCGAGCAGCTTCAACAATCCGAAAGCGATGTTGTCGGCGACGATTACTTCCGGGGCTTTGGCGCCCTCCGGTTGCGGCCCGATCATCGGCAGCGAATAGACCCACGCGCTGAGGCGCCGGATCCACTCGTAGACTTTATCGCGCAGTTCCGGGCCTTGCGTCGTGAGGTCGATCAAGTTGCCGGTGACGACGGCGGCCAGCCCGAGCAGGACGAGGGTGGTCGATCCCGCGAGCAGCACGATGGCCACGGGCACGGGGACGTGCTTCCGCAGTCGGTTGTAGTACGGCATGAGCACGTACCCGAGGAACGTAGCCATGAGCAACGGCCGCAATACGGATGCGAGCTGCCCGAGCAGATACCAAGACCCCGCCGCCACGATGACGGCGTAAGCCGCGATGCGCAGGGTCGTGAGGCTGGACCAATGGACTTTGTCGCGTGGCGTCATGGTGCCCAAACCCGTGGAGGCTTCGCTGGCTCTGCTCGTTGTACACGGTGGCGCCGCGTCCGGTTCGCCCAAA
>JBBRUN010000547.1:0-3712 GCA_038247765.1 Gemmatales bacterium
CTGCACCGGCCACGCGAAGGTCTGCCTCGATGCGATGATCGCGCACGCCAAGTCGCGGGTGCAATTCCAACAGCCGCTGGCCGAGTTCCAACTCGTACAGAAGAAGGTCGCGTTCGCCGCGTCCCACGCCTTCGCCATGGAGGCGATGACGACGCAATGCGCGGCCTTCATCGATCGCGGGGCCGACGACTATATGCTCGAGACGGCGATGCTGAAAGTCTTCGCCACCGAGCACCTCTGGACCATCGTGAACGACACGATTCAAGTGTGGGGGGGGAAGGGTTATTTTACCGATCAACCGCTGGAGCGCTGGATGCGCGATGCCCGCATCAACACTATCGGCGAAGGCGCCAACGATGTGTTGAAGGCGTTCATCGCGGTCGTCGGTTGCAAAGGGCCGGGGGAGTACCTCAAGAATCTGCGTGACGACTTGGTCGGCGGTCGCTGGAGCCTCGGCAAACTGCTCTCGGGAATCGGCGCCGGGGCGAAACTCGCGGCGCCGTGGTTGGCCCATTCGCCGACGGTTCCGGTCCAATCGCAGGAATTGCAGGCCGAGGCGCGGATTCTCGCGGGATACGTCAAGCAACTCGGTACGACGCTGCCGCATGTGTTCTTGAAATTGAAGGATGAAACGATCTTCGTGCAAGCGCAATTGATCCACGAACGCTTGGCCGACATCGCGATGGATCTGTACGCCGCGGCGTGCACGCTCAGCCGGCTCGACGCGTTGATGGCGAAGCCGAAACCGGCCGATAAGTTCGCCGATGTCACGGCCGGGCAGACCTTCTTGAAGATGGCGTTCCGGAGGATCAAGAACAACTTCGCGGCACTCGACGACCACGACGACGACGCTTGGCTGGCCGCGAGCGCGGCGATGCTGGCGAAGTGGTAGAATGTAGAACAGTGTGGAATTCAGGTTTGGAGAATGCGAGTGCTGTTCGCCGAAGTTCCACCGCCGAGCGAAGCGCGTGAGATGCTCGCGTGGTGGTCGGACATACTTGGAGTGTTTGGGTTTTTCGTATCGGTCGCGGGATTCGGGGTCGCGTTGGTCGTGCGGCAGCAAGTGCGAAAAGCAAGGAAAGAAGCAGCCGAAGCTATCGATTTACTCCTGTGGCAGTCCACCCTCAAAGATATTGTGTCCGCGAGACAAGCCGTGCTGCTCGCACGCGAAAGTTGCCGGGGAAAACAGTGGTCGCGAGCCCATGGGCACTTTGACGTCGCTATCGATTTCGTGACTCGACTGCTCGGAGATCCCATGAGGCGGGGCCGCGACTGGGGAGATATGCCTAGAATGTTGGACAATTTGCGGGCATTGGCTGAGATCGTCCAAAACCGGACGACTGAAAGCAATCTCGCTGCAGACCGCCTGGCGTTGATCGATGAGGAAATTCGGAAACTGACTATGTTGGAAGTGGCGTTCCATCGCAACAGCGAGGCCTACCGATGAATGAGAAGGTTACTCGACTCTTAGAAGCGATCACTGCTAAAACCACACAGGGTTCGGTGGAATGGGAGACGGTTGTTTCCGAGACGTACCGGGCCTCGTTGGGTGGCGGCTTGATCCGGGTCACCGAATATCCGAACGGGCATATTGCAATCCTAATCTCAAATTCGACGGGTGGTCAGGTTTTCCTGAACACGTTCTCGCCCTCGGATCTAGGATGGCGCGTGGCGGTCGAGCTATTCAAGACCGCCCAAAATGCGGCTCTGCGTGTCGACGATACCCTCGATCAGATGATCGAGTCGCTCTCCATCAAGTAGCCTTCACCCCCACAATCGCGGCTCGCGCCTGTGCAGCAGGTACTCCACCCCCGATGCGGTCGCGTCGATCAGATCGTCGTGTTCGCCGAAGGGGAAGCTCGCCATCTCGTCGAACAACTCCTGTTGGCCCGGCTCGACGACGCCGGCGTGACCCTTCAATTTGACGCTGCCATTCTGCACCGACACCCCGAAGACCGCGATGCGGCACGCCTTGCTTTTGTGTTGTTTGTGACCCGAGATGCGCGGTCCGAAGCCGGTGTGGTGCACGAATAAATCCTTGATCCCATCGAAGGCCGCATTCGACTCGAAGACGATGGTATCCGGCTCCCAAACGCTGTCCATCAATGCCAGCACGTTCGCGAGTTGATGCATCGAAACGCGCTGGGCATTCGCCGCGAGCACGCGGATCTCGTTCCCGAGTTTGCCCAGCACCACGAGGCCCGTCGCATCGGCCGACGCCTTGGCGCTCACCGCCGGATCGACACTGAGGATGACGGAATCGAAGCGCTCGCGCGGAATCGCTTCATCCCAAAATCGAATCCACTCCGACCGGATCATTACTTCGTCGTCGCTGATCGCCAGCAAGCGGTAGCCCCGTGTGAACGACGACTCGCCGATCTCGGCGCGCCGATCCGCCAGCGCCGCCGTCGACCATTTCTCGGGCCACAGCGGTTCGAGATTCGGCCCGATGGCCCGGCGGAAGTGGGCGTACGACGGGCTCCGTTTCAAGTGCGCGTTCAAATCGTCGGCGTGCCAGGGCGTGCAGAAGCCCCAGAAACGCCCGCCCGGTTCGAGCAGGTTCATGAGGTTGTTGTGGAAGAGATCGCGCCCTTTCTGCCGCGCGGCCTTGCTGTGCAAGCTCCGGACATCGACGATGTCGTCGCAGATCAACAGGTCGGCCCGCGCGCCGGTCGAGCCGGCGCCGATGCCGAAAGCCGCCACGCTCGGGCCGATGGTGTCGGCCGGCCGGGCGACGGTGAACGACTCCGCGGCCCACGGCGTCGCCGGCAGCAACTCCGGGAAGACGACCCGCACGGCGGCGTTCTTCCCGATCGCGTCGCGCAAGAACCGGCTGCGCTGGCGGGCGATTTCTTCGGTCGCGCAGACGATCTTCACCCGCAGGCCGGGGTTGGTGCCGAGCTCCCAAACGACGCGGCCGCACATCTGCACACTCTTGCCGTGGTCGCGGGGGAGTTCGATGAGGGCTTTGGAATGACCGCTGAGGAAGTGCTGGAGTTCGACGTGGATGGCGGCTTGTTTCAAACGCCGGCCGTCGGAATCGGTGAAGGCGAAGGCGAGGAAATCACTCGGCGATTGCCGGGCTCGGTGAATCGCCAGCCGCAGGTTCCGCAGGCCGGTCCGCATCGATTCCGAAAGATTCGTAGAACTGGTCATAGGTCATTCCCTCCAAATAGACGACGAGCTGGCGCACTTCCGGAACGGGGCTGCCGCCGGCCGGTTCCCCTTTCTTCCGGGTCGCTTTTTTGCGATGTTCGCGCAGGTGCAGGATCTTTTGCGCCGCGAGTTGCTGCACGGCCGGCAATTCGGAGCGCATCAGTTTCCGCAGCACGTGCATGGCTTCGGACGAGGCGTCTTTCATCAGCCGGGCTTCCGCCTTGGCGTAGAGTTTGACCCAGACACCCGCATGGATCTTGGGCCAGCTCTGCACGGTCTTGAGGCTGCGGTTGCAGGCGTCGGCAACGGCTTGCCACTTTTCGCCCGACACGCGCAGTTCGACGGCGCGGGCGATCAACAGAACATCGACACCGGTCATGGTGATTCTCCGAAAATGGACGGGCGTATACTTATACGCTCCGCTTTGGAGTTGTCAAAAAATAATCGCAAAATGGCGAGCCGGGGGCGGGTGCTGGCGGAGTGTGGTTCGGGAGAAAAAAAAACAGAACAACAGCAACCGCGAGCCCGACGGTTTGAAGAAGAAAGCGGATTAAAG
>JBBRUN010000548.1:0-3711 GCA_038247765.1 Gemmatales bacterium
ACGAGCGCACCCTGCGCGTGTAGCAGTTCGGTGATCTCTTGGATTTGCGTTTCGAACAGGCCGAGCGTGTTCGGGTTGGTGATCATGAAGACGGCCGTGTCCGGCCCGAGCTTCGCCTTCAAATCGTCGAGATCGACGAGTCCATTCACGCCGCTTTTGATGGTGATGGTGTCGAAGCCGGCGAGCGCGGCCGAGGCGGGGTTGGTGCCGTGGGCGCTATCGGGAACGAGCACCTTCGTGCGGTGGCCTTCGCCTTGGTCGTGGAAGTAGGCGTGGGCCACGAAGAGCGCCGTGAGTTCCCCCTGCGCGCCGGCGGCCGGTTGCAAGCTCACGGCGGGCAAGCCGGAGATTTCCGCGAGGTACTCCTGCATGTTGTAGAGGAGTTCGAGCATTCCCTGCACGGTGTCGTCGTCTTGCAGCGGGTGGAGGTTGGCGAAGCCGGGGAAGCCGGCGATGCGCTCGTGTCGCTTGGGGTTGTACTTCATGGTGCACGATCCCAACGGGTAAAAGTTGGTGTCGATGCTCATGTTTCGCGCCGACAGATTCGTGAAGTGGCGGATCAAGTCGATCTCGCCGACTTCTGGCAATGGCGGCGAAGCCTTCGCCAAGTGCTCTTTCGGAATCAATTGGTCGATGCGCACCGAGTTCGGCACATCGCACGGGGGCAACCGATGGCAGCGCCGACCCGGCTTGGAAATTTCGAAAATGAGGCCGGTGGATTGGGTGTTGTTCATACTGCTCAGTTTAGGAGCCGACCGGGCGCGAAATCGATTATTCGCCACCGAGCGTTTGCCGCAACGATTGGATCGTATCCGCGAGGTGGTCGAGCGCGGGATTGAGCTCGAGGGCCAAGGCCAAGGCCCGCAGCGCGGCGTGGGGGCGGTTCATGCGCAGTTGGCACTGCCCGAGTCCCGCGGCGGCGCCGAAATGGTGCGGGTTCAGCCGGAGTGTTTCTTCGCAATCCGCGATCGCTCTACCGTGCTGCCCGCGGCGGAACCACACGATGGCCCGCTGATTGTGAGCCTCGGCGAATTCCGGATACATCCCGATGACATCGCCGAGCGCCGCGAGTTGGAGCGCGGAGTCGTTCAGCGACAGCGCCAGTCGCAGTTCGCGCCCCTGCGGGACGTTGTCGCCGCGGAACCAAATTTCCCACAGCGAATCGACGCAGTAGCGGCGGACTCGGTCGTCGGTATCGGTGCGGAGCGCCGAAGCCACGAGGGCATTGGAAGCCATGGTGCCGACGAATCCGAGGGCGAAGGCCGCGCCGCGACGGGCCCGGTCGTCTTCGGACGAAGACAAGATGCGGCCGAGCGTCCCTTCCGAATAGCGAGTTTCGACCAGTTGGCGGAACTCGCGAATGGCGTCCTCGGCCCCGGCTTCCCAGAGTTCGAGATCGTCGTTGGCACTCGGTTTCGGGAGGTTGTCGAAAGCTTCCAGTAAAAGAGACACGGTCGGACACCTCTGCGACGGAGAATCTTGCCGTAATGTAGGCCACGTCCGGCCCGAGAGCGAGGACGAAGTGTGGTGTGGCAACGATTCTTAGAGGTTTTCGTAGGGCGAGTGGAGTCCTTTGGCCCTTTGAAACAACTCTAGGTTTCAGTTTCGGTCATTCTGCGTACCCCCCCGGCCGAAAGCAGCGAAAGCTCCGAAACCTAAACCGCATTACCGATCGTTGTGCTCGCTCACCAACTTCCAACGGGTGTCGCAACGATTCTTAGAGTTTCTTCGCGATGAGCTGTTTTCGTAGTCCACGCTCGGCCTGACACCGGTGAGAATCCGGTTGTAGAATGGGGACGACAGAAGGTAGCCAGGGGTTGAGCGAAGCGGAACCCCTCGGATCAAGATTTGCGAACTTGGCCCCATCGAGGCCACCCATTTCCAACACGAGGTAACCCCGTTGGTGTCGAAGGAATAAACAACTTGAGTTCCAGGGTTCCGCTTCGCCCCCCCCGAACTCCGCCGACAGCAGCGCCCGGTTCGACGTGCCACACGTGTGAACAATGCCGCGAGGTGGAAATCCATTAATTTGGGGTGTGAACGATCTCTGACTGTGGATCGTAACATGTCAAACCGAAATCCATTGCGATTTCGAGAACTTTGGATCGGATGAGGTCTTCAAATCCCCAACGGATGTTCATGATGCAATGGCCCGACGAAGTATCGAACTCGCAGGCCCACGGGCACTCGTTAATGTCCTCTTCTGCCCAATCGTCGATTTGTGGATATAAGCTTGTCAATGAAACGATGAATTGAGCTAACGAGACGTGGCAATCTGGTAGTCGTTTTTGAGAACAAATTGCCTCATATTTCTCCTGTGCGACATCAGCAGAAATCGGCGATGATTCGTGCCAGATAGCGAGATCGTAGCTCATGCGAATCCGCCTTATGTATGTATCGAATCTTTCAACAAGATATCTGCATAGGACCGATTCGTCCCAGTAAAGAGCTTGGCATGGCGATCAACGTAATATTTTGCCGCTTGGATTCTTCCGCATGCGTACAGCGACACAAGTCCATTATATGCAACTGCATGTTTGTCCCCATAGTAAAGCTTCCAGAGAAACGGGTCGTCCAGCTCGTACATATCCGCAATTGCACTCAAGGAAGTGAATTGTGAAAAAAAGGCATGTGCCGTCTCATCGTGACGTTCGAGCAAACGATTGCAAAGCTCAGGAACTTCCGATTCCTCACTAATCGCTAAACCCGAATGCTCTTGCCGTCCGACTAGTCCATTCCAGCTCATCATGAAAGTTTCGGCTTCCTTCATTTGCTTTTTCAAGTCATCCAACGCCTTGCCACTCCAGCCTGGCCAACCTCCAGATCTCTCTATCACTAGCTCGTAGACATCGTTTACCGCGCTGTGCCGTACGCAAAATTCAACATGGCTTTCCATATGTACATAGTCTTTAGTGGGAAATCGCGTGCCGTAGTAACCATACTGCGTCGGCTTGAAGAACAGGTCGCCCCGTTTCTTCGTGTATGCGCGATCTCGCATCGGTCCTGCAAGAGTCTTGAATAGAAGCGACTTAAGCGCACGCACACTCGACATGCTTGTTCACCCCTTAAAATCGTCTCACCACAGTTGGGATGACTTCTAGTTTACCTCCGAGCATAGCGCCTGTCGTAGCCATCGCGTTGTCCTCCGCGGCCGCCAGGTAGTTCCCCTCGGCCAAATTCTGACCCGCGTTGACCGCGCCCCCGACCATCTGCACGCCTTCGAGCATCCGGTAGCCGAACTTCAGCCCCGTCCCCAAGGCACACGGACTGCCCGCCCCGATGGCCATCCCGAGCACCGTGCCGGTGATCTGCCCGGCGACGAAGTAGCCCCCCTGGTGGTTCTTGGTGGCGCTGTCGCCGTACATCCCCGCCCGCGCCCGCGTGCTCAGCCCCGCCGTCAGGCCGTCCGCCATCCCCGCGAAGAACCCGTCCACCGCGTCCAGCGCCCACCCGTGATTAATCGGTCCAGCGAGTACCGTACCGAAGGTGTCCGACAACTCCACTTTGTTCGACGTGTCCAGAATCGATACGGATTATGAGTTTCAGAGATGCAAAAGATGTTCCATTGAAATCGCAATATTTTCCAGCCACGCTGAAGGTGTCATATTGGAGGCGATGACATTGTAGTATGAGCCAAGCTCAAATAGTGTTTCTTGTGATAATTCCGACTTGCGAGGCGAAGCCAATAGCAGCCGAATTTCGTCGATAACC
>JBBRUN010000549.1:0-3686 GCA_038247765.1 Gemmatales bacterium
ACCCGCGTCCTCGTGCTGGCCGTCGCCGCCATCGGCTTCTTGTTCGACACCTACGAACTGCTGATGTTCCCGGTCATCGGCACCGACGCGATCTCCGAACTCCTCTTCCGCAAAGAATTCCTCGCCCTCAGCCCGGCGGAAAAAGTGACCGTCGGCGATTGGGCCGGGCGGATGCTCTGGATCGCGGCCCTCTGCGGCGGCGCCTTCGGCCTGATCGGCGGGCTGCTCATCGATCGCCTCGGTCGCCGCACCATCATGATCGCCAGCATCCTGCTATACTCGCTCTCTCCGGTGGCCGCCGCGTTCAGCGACGAACTCTGGCAGCTCATCCTCTTCCGCTGCACAACGTTCGTCGGCGTCTGCGTCGAGATGGTCGCCGCCGTGACGTGGCTCGCCGAGCTGTTCGAGAACAAACGCACCCGCGAGATGGTCATCGGTTGGACCCTCGCCACGGCCTCGCTCGGCGGCATTCTCGTCACCGAGGTTTACAGCGAGATCGTCGACTTGGCGAAAGAACCCGGCAAGCTGCCGAATTTACCTTTCCCGGAAAACTTCATCCCCGGTAACGTCGGCTGGCGCTTCACCCTGCTGACGGGGCTGATCCCCGGTGCCCTCATTTTGCTGCTGCTGCCGTTCGTGCCCGAATCGGGCGTGTGGAAGCAGAAGCGCCGCGATGGTACTTTGAAGCGGCCCGGCTTCGGCGAACTCTTCTCCCCGACGCTGCGGAAGACGACGCTGGTCACGACGGTGCTGTCCGCGTGCGCCTACGCCGCCGCATTCGGGGCCTTGCAACTGACGCCGCTGCGCATCAGCCCCGGCCTGCCCGACTTGGCCGCCCGCCAAGCCGAGATCAACGAAGCGGAGAAGTCGGCCACCACACCGCCGTTGAAGAAAGAACTCGGCGAAAAGAAAAAAGCCCTGGCGCAAGACACCAAGGCCCGCCGCGGCGATATCCAGCGCTGGCAGGAGATCGGTGGTCTCGTGGGCCGGATTCTGCTCGCGGTGCTGCTGCTGTTCTTGCCGAGCCGGTTGCTGATCCGCATCTTCCTGATCCCCGGCATCTTCCTCTTCCCGGTGGCGTACCTCGAAATCGTGAAGATGGACTACGTCCTCTTCGCGGCGTCGATCTTCTTCTGCGGGCTGTTCACCGTCGCGCAGTTCAGCTTCATGAGCGAGTTCTTGCCGAAGGTCTTCCCGATGCACCTCCGCGGCACCGGCGGCAGCTTCGCCACCAACGTCGGCGGCCGTATGGTCGGCACCATGGCCGCGACGCTGAACACGGAGTTGCTATCGAAGTTGTTCGCCAGCGAGTTCGCGAAACCGACGCCGATGGACGTCGCCAAAGCCGCCGCCGTCATCGGCGGGGTCGTGTATTTGATCGCGTTCGCCGCGACCTTCCTACTTCCGGCGCCGGCGAAAGCCGACGAGGTGTGAAAACGACGCGTTCATCGCGGAACGTGCTCACTACCGCCGCTGCGGCAGGCCGGTGTAGTCTTCCGGGTAAACCGCATCGTGCACCGAGGGCGCATAGGTATCTCGGTACACATCGGCCCGCGTCGGCCTCGGTTCCCCGGCGACCGCCACCGCGGCCGCATCCGCTTCTTGCTTCGCTTCTTCTTTCAACGTCCGCACCGTGTCCGAATCGATGGCCCCGCTGTCGAGCAACTTCTGTTCAAACAGGGCCACGCAGTCGGCTTCTTCCCAGTTCCGCTGGGCGCCACTGCTGCTGCTGTGCCCGTGCAGCCGGCTGACCATCGCTTCCAAGATGTACGGTTTTCGCTCCCGGCGTACGTAGCGCATCGCTCGATCCACGGCGTTCCACATCGTCACGGGGTCGTTGCCATCGCGGACGGTTTCGTGCCGGATGCCGTACGGTTGGCCGCGCGTGGCGATCTCCTGCACCGCGTGCTGGCCGGCGCTCGCCGTCGAAATGCCGTAGCTGTTGTTCGCCACCACCACCAGCACCGGCAGTTCGTTCCCCGGCCGGCTGCTCCAGAGCAGGCAGCTCTCGAAGTCCCCTTCCGCCGTGCCGGCATCGCCGCTGACGACCAAGCTCAGGCCTTCGCCGCCGTGGCGTTTCTGGGCGAGCGCCGTACCGGGGGCCATGACGCACTGCACTTCGATGACGCTGGTGACCGGGACGACGTTCCACTCCGGGATGGCGTAGTGCCCGACGAAGTTGCGGCCGCGGCTGTGGGAATCGAGTGCCGTCATCGCCAATTGGCGGACGTGGTCGAGCATCGGCATGCCCATGCCGAGGAGGATGCCGGAGCTGCGGTAGTGGAGGTGGAGGAAATCGTGAGCCGGGCCGCGCCCTTTGTGAATTTGCAAACCGAGGCAGACGTTGAGGGCTTCTTCGCCGGGTCCGCCGATCCAGAAGTAGGCCTCGCCGGACTTGGACATCTTGATGCTGCGCTCTTCGAGCGCCCGCGTCCGCACCATCTGCCGAAAGACCGTCAGCGCGACTTCGGTGCTGATGACCTCCCGACCGCTGCGGATGGTCGCCGGCATCCCGTCCACCGCGACGCCCCGGCGGGTGGGTTTTTCGGGGGGTTCGTCTCGTTCCAAGATGGATGGCATGGCGGAACATCCTCGGACTGCGACCGGTCATCGGGGCATTTTGCCTATTGTCGGCCGGCGCGGCCACCCGACTTTCCCCCGCTATCGAATTCTAGGGCGCAGAGTGCCCATTACGACGGGAATGGTACATTGGAGTTCCGCCCTACGGCCTCCGATCCATTTTGTTAGAACTTTAAGAATTGTTGCCATTGGTTCGGTTTTTGGCACGCCCTTTGAGCCGACTTTAGCTTTTAGGTTTCGGTCATTCCGCATACCCCCCCGGCCGAAAGCAGCGAAAGCAGCGAAAGCAGCGAAAGCAGCGAAAGCAGCGAAAGCAGCGAAAGCAGCGAAAGCAGCGAAAGCTCCGAAAGCAGCGAAAGCAGCGAAAGCAGCGAAAGCTCCGAAAGCAAAACCGCATTGCCGATCGTTGATTCTTGGAGTTTCTTCGCGAAAAGCTGTTTTCGTAGGTCACGCTGTCCGTGACGCCGGTGAGAATCCGGTATGGGAATGGCGTCACGCTAAGCGCGACCGGCAAAACCTCCAAGAATCGTGGCTACACCCGTAAGTTGAGGGTGAACCGGATTCCGGATTCGATTGGAATGATCGCCGTGAACGAGTGCCTCGACTACTTCCGAAAAGCCTTGGCCGATCCGGCCGGCGCTCCGGCGTGGGACGACTGGTGGGCGCTGAATCGGGACCTCGTCGAGCGGACGTTTTCGATGGTCGATTACGTCCGACTTAAGCACCGCGGACTGCTGGGCGCGGAGCAAATCCTCCGGAAGTTGGGGGAAGACCCGAAACCGGTCGGGTGAGTATGGAAATCGGCCGATCTACTTCCAATCTTCATCCGATATGCGCAGCGTCTTCACCGAGTTATTGCGTCGCACCCATAAGCTTACAGAAGGAAGCCATCGGCGGAATTGATTGACTCGACACGATCGTTCGCCCTACCGGTTTCACCCTGATCGAGTTGTTGGTCGTGATCGCCATCATCGCGATTCTCATTTAGCTGGACTGCCCGGCAAACTCGCCTTTGCCGCGCGGCCCCACCGACAGCACTTTGGGATGTCCCCCGGGATATCTCGGACTCGCGTTCACGCTCACCGATGAACCAATTCCAGCACGAC
>JBBRUN010000550.1:0-3680 GCA_038247765.1 Gemmatales bacterium
ATTGTTCTTGAGCTTGGATTTCAACTTGTAGGCTGTG
This sequence comes from Gemmatales bacterium, assembly GCA_038247765.1. Classification (GTDB taxonomy): domain Bacteria; phylum Planctomycetota; class Planctomycetia; order Gemmatales; family Gemmataceae; genus JALHQU01. Next base: position 38 of record JBBRUN010000550.1, read on the forward strand.
GCGGCGGGTTTGTCGCCGAACTCGATCCAGTAGCGGTCGGTGTTTCCCGGCTTGCTACCCCAACCGAAGGCGAAGGCTTGCTTGCTTTCGGGGCAATCGACGATACCGATGAGCGGATGCGCCGGGTCGGACCAGACTTCGGTGATTTCCAATCCTTCCTTCCCTTTCGGGGCGCACTTGAACAACCGCCCACCGGCAGTGAGCAGGTAATGCAAATCGCCGACGACGTAGGCGTGGAACCGCCCCTTGAAACTTGCGGGGAGTTTCCCCGACTTCAAGTCTCGCTCCGGGATTGGCGCGGGCTTCATGCCGAGAGCGAGGGATTGTTTCGGCGCGTGAAGCGCCACCGGTTCCGTGCTCATCGACAACTTCCCGTCAAAGACTTGGAATAGTCGCAGGCGGAAGGCGTCGACGGGAAGTGAATCCCAGCGGACCATCTCCACGTAGGCATCGCGGACGAAAAGCATGTCTCCGGTTTTGTCCTGACTGGGCGCCCAGCCGGCTTCCATCAATCGCTGTCGGAAAGTCACTTCCGGCAAATCCCATTCGCGATAGTTGGGACAAAGTTGATCCCAGCTGTAAGTCATGAATGGGATAGACTGGCTCGACGGCTCACGTTTAGGATTGTACTTGAGATCAAATAGTTCTTGGCCTAAACCTGTATTTTCTAAGAGTTGAAAATCTTCTATTGGGAAATAGTGTCCTTGAGTACCGGCGAAGAATTGAGCATGCTGACCAGATATTGAAAATCGGAATTCAGACCCGATTACGCCATAGCCCGAGGATTTGAATGGCGGAGACGATCTCTCTTCGGATGTTGGGCTACTGCGAAATAAGGTGCTATCATATTGCACAACAGGCTTTCCAAGGCGCAGTTTCCAGTCCGGCAATGGTCGCTCTGGGATTGCCGCATACACATCACTTTTCCAGTAGAGACCATTGGCGTGTCCATCCCATTCGCGATGGTATGCTGCGAAAGATGGGAGTTGACAGAATGCTAACGCGATCAGTATGGAAGGAATCATGGATTTGGCGCCGGTATAAGACGGAGAATCATTCTTCGGATTGTGGGACGGCTATCAATTCTGCTATCCCGACCGTCGGAAGTCGTAATAGTAGGATGTGTTTGACACTAGCTCTAGGTTTTTCGATGACGCCGAAGGCCCCAACGGTTGCGTCTTCAAAGACCTGTGCAGCCGTCTTTGGGGCCGCGTTGTTATCCACTTTGTTATAAACGATGCCGTAGCTGGGGTCGTAAATGCTTCCGCCGATGCGGACGACGACGTGGTTAGTGAACACAGGCCGCGGGTTCGTGTTGTTTTGGCCGAGATTCGCATTCTTCGCACCGAGGAACTTGATGCCCGCCGTTTGCCAATCTGCGTCTATAGTTGCGAGTTTCTTCAGTGGGACGTTCAGCTGAAAGTAGAACTGCTCATCGCCCGTTCCCATTGCGTTCTTATTTGGCATGGCCAAGGCACTGTAGGTGTAGTTGGTTAGCAAAGTCCGTTCGCTAGCTCTGGCTGCAGTCGCCTTCAGTGGATCTAGTTCCCACTGGCTCTTCACTAGGAAAAACTCCCCATTCGCACGTTTCGGGGCTTCGTACCGTGTGATTCCCTCTCCGGTACCGAGTACGATACCCTGCGCGCGGAGCGCTTTTACGAACAGGTTGGAAAAGTCGTCGCACTGGCCGCCGCCTTTGATCAAAAGGCCGTTGACGGTGCTGGCGTTCGTCGTCTGCCAGCTGCCATAATACATGAGGGCGGCAGGATTTGTGTCGGTGGGTGTGAAGGATTTCGGGTGCCGGGTGAAATCGAGCGATTTGAAGCTCTCGAAAACGGCGTTGACCACCTGAATGCGAGCTTTGGCGGGATTGTTGTCCAAAGCGGTGAGATGCGCAGCGAACTGTTTGCTACCCGCCCAAACCAGCGTCTCCGACCAGAGTTCTAGATCCAGCTTCTTGTTCACGGCCGGAACGCCGATGCGGATCATTGCGGGTTTCATGTAGGTCGCGTACAGCCGTGTGGCACTGTATTCGCCTTTGCCCGGGGATGACCAATTCACGCCACCGTCCGTTGAGATCTCCCACTTGAGAGTGAAGTTCGGGTAGTACCCCGCCTTCACCGCCTGATCCGATTGCCAATTTTTCACAACGATAGTGGAATTGTTCTTGCTGCCGTTGAAGACCGAGTCCGCGCCCGGCGTGACAGCGCTGAACGTGATGACCGGAACTGCGTCCCCTTCCTTCAGAGCGACAGCCGTGGCTTTGATCCGGATATCCGCTGCGGGAACCGACATCGGCAGCGTGGCCGACAGTGTGGCCGATGCGATAGTGATCTTTTCTCCGGCCGTGTAACTCACGGCGGTTATGACTCGACCCTGCAGCTTGACGGGCGGTGATCCACTCTCTGCTGCGATCGTCTCCCCATTGAATTCGCCGTTGTTCACCTTCGCAACCAAGGAGGGATTCGTGGTGTTCATATACCATTGCTTGGAGTGGCCTGTGCCCGGTTCGAACCTCACTATTTCGATGCGCATCTTGGCGATCGTCTCCGCAGGTGTCGCCACCGGCGCCGCACCGGGTTTCACCCCGGCATCGACGTGAAGCACCGGGACCGCCCAGTTCACGGCCAACAAGCCGGTGGAGCCGGTCAGCGGGTCGACATCGCTATCGACGGTGGTATCGCCACCTTGGTGCGCGGCAGAAAAGCTCTGATCGCTTCCGTCGAACAGGACAAAATAGCTACCGACGGCGATATCGTCGAACGAATAGGTGCCGTCGGCCGCGCTCTGTGTGATTGCGGCGAGGGTGCCATCCGATGCATACATACGAACCCATTGCCCGATGATCGCGGCTTCACCCGTTTGTCGCACACCATCCGGTGATGTTCGGTCGTCCCACACGACACCGGAAATCGAACGGCCGTTGCCGAGAGAACCGTCATTGTCATAAATCATCACCTCGGCGGTCGCAGCGGCGGGATCGACCACGTACTGGCCACCCGGCGAGCTTGCCAAAGTCACCGTGACCATTTCGGTCGGTTCGACGGTTGCGTCATCGAGGGTACGGATTTCGAGGTACGCAATTCCTTCTCCGACTGCAAACGCCAAAGTGCCCAAACTGGCTGTCGGAATCGAGTAGTCGGTTCCAAATGTCGCAGTCCCGGTCGGCATGGAATAATTCACCGTTAGCGCCGAAGATAGGTCGCCGTTACGGTGGAAGGTGAACCAGCCCAACCCCTGCTCGCTTGAATCCGCGTAGCCGCTTCCAGACGATTCGATGGCATGCGATCCTGATAGTATTGAGATGATTGGAAGCGGACTGTCGTTCTCGATCAATTCAATCGCCGCGCCCGCCGCCGAAGTGCTAATCTGGTACGCACCGCCGGTCGATGAGTACAGATTCAGCGAGATCGTCTCGTCGCCTTCGACCAGCGAATCGTCGATGGCTGGGATAGTGAGCACGACCGTGGCCGAACCGGCGGCGAAGGTCACCGAACCGGGGGAGACATAGTCCACGCCGGCGGTGGCCAAGCCCGAACCGCTCGTCGTCGCATAATTTACCGTCAGCGACTGGCTGGTGTCGCCGGTGCGCGTGAAGGTGAACGTTCCCGCAGTGCCGCCTTCGTAGGCGTTGGCACCCGCG
>JBBRUN010000551.1:0-3672 GCA_038247765.1 Gemmatales bacterium
AAGGCGAGCGTGTTCGAGTACATCGAAGTGTTCTACAACCGACAGCGTCGACACTCATCGCTGGGGTACGTCGCCCCGGCGGAGTTCGAATGTTCCGAACATCCTTAACTGCGCGCCCGGTTTCCGTGGGGAACTCCACCTTTGTCCACGCTAGCATTCATGTCGCCTTGTATGGGCCTAGCTCGCCAACTCTTTCCGTCGTCGAAGTCAAGCCGAGGGTATTTGCGAAGTTGTGCGAAAACACTGAGCGACTCTTCTTCTAGCAGTAACGGAAGGCTCGCAGTGTCAGTCCATTGCAACACATCTGTTGCTGCGAACCGGGCGAGTGGGTTCCTACGTCCGGCGGTGAAGCGAGCCAAAGTGTTGAACGGGCCCCGCAAACCGATAGCGGTCGCCCCCGGTTTCCCACGAGTAATAGCTATCAAGCCGACGGTGTACTGCTGGTGAACGCCATCGAAGACCCATGCGCCATTGTTTATGACCGTGGTCATGCTCGCATCGGCCGAGCCGTGGAAAACAGCCCTGCGGAATTCTTCAGAGCCTTTCGACGCGAGTACAGCGCGGGGCACAACCACGCCGAGTCGCCCGCCATCCTGAGCACATAAATGCCAGAAGCGCCAGCAGAACGCCTTGTACAAATCGGGGTGACCACTCCCCATGCCAGGGTACGGCCCATTCATTAGGGCTTTCCGCAACGCTTCCGCTTGCACTACTTCTTCGACGAAAAGTTCGGCCAAGTCGGGGCGACCTTCTTTCAATTCGATGTATTTCACTTCGCGATCACGCTGGCTAAGCGAACGCAAGCCGGGGAAGTGCCGCGCCCAATAGCCATGCTCTTCGACCTGTGTCTTCTCCCACGGCGGGTTACCCAGCAGCACGTCGAATCCCGCGCGGTCCCTCAAGAACACCTCGGGGAACGCCACAGGGAAGTGGAACGGCGGCAGATGCGCGAGCGACGCCTGCGCCTCCCGGTGCAACTTCGAGCCGACGATCTTTTTCTGCTCGGTCGCCCAATCTTCCACGAGGGTGTGCGGGAAGGCTACGTCCGGGCCGATGCGCCACGCGGCCACGATGTCGCAGAGCGCCCGCGCCGGGGCCACCGCCGCCTCCGCATCACGGATCGCCCGCTTCGCCCGCTCCACATCGGCGATGGTCGCATCGTTCAGCTTCGCCAAGCGCTTCAGCGGCTCCAATCCCTGACCCACCAGCGCCTCCGCATCGACGGGGATCAGTGTCCCTTTCCAACTCCCATCCGGGTCCATCGCGTCGGCGATTTCGGAAACGCGGCCGATGCCGACGAGGGAGTTCCCCTCCACGAGGTTGTGGTTGAGCAGCGACAGCGGCAGCCCCGGCACGAAGGTGTGGATCCAGATGCTGAGGCGGGCCAGGCTCACGGCGACGCCGTTGCGGTCCACGCCGTAGATGCAGCGGCGGGCGATCTGCCGACGCAGCAACTGCGAGTGGCTGAGGCGTTCGTCGTCCATCATGGTGGCGATGTCGCCGAGGGCCGCCGTCGCCGCATCGCGCAGCGCCGCCAGCTCGGCTTTCACCCCCGCCAGCGGCCGCTTGGCCAAGTAGCCGGAGAAGGCCCGCTCGATGCGATCGACCGCCGCGACGAGGAAGTGGGCCGAACCCATGGCGATATCGGCGACGCGGAAATCGAAGAAGCGATCCGCGGCCTCGGTCTCGTCGGTCAGGGCATCGAGCCGGGCGAAGTGGTCGAGCAGCGCCGGTTCGAGGGCTTCGTCCAAGAGGTGATCGACGGCGAATGGCTTGGTGAAGTAGGTACCGGTGGCTTTGCGCTGGCCGCTCTTGTTGTGGAGGTAGATTTCCCCCTTCTTCTTGACGGGCGTATCCCCCGTCTTGCAGGGCCGATAGTTCCCTTCGACATCGGTGATGAGGTCGGTCTCGGCGACGGCGAGTTCGGATTCGAGCAGCCCTTCGTACACGGTGCCGAACTCGCGGACGCCGAGGGTTTTGAAGTCGATGGGGAGCAGCGCGCCGTCGGTTTCGATGAGCAGCAGTTCGCGGAGGGCGACGCCGAAGATGGTGTTCGGGAGTTTGAGCGGGGCCAGTTTCGCGTTGATCGCTTCGGAGAGTTCGAAGAGTTCGCCGCCGTACGCGGGGACGCCCCATTCCTTTTTGCCGACGGCGATGGCTTTGAAGATGGCCTCGGCCCAAGTCCAGAATGAGTCATCCTTATCGAAGGGACGTTTCGCGTCGGTCACTTCTTTGATGTCGAGGGCCAGTTGTTTCAGCGAGCGCCGCGTGTAGAGGCCGTTCAGTTCGTAGGGGAGCAGCTTCTTGTCTTCGGCGTAGGCGACGAAGAGCAGGCGGAAGAGCACCGTCATCGCCATGCGGTATGTTTCGGCGAGGTCGGCGGCGTTCGGCTTCTTCAGCTTGCGGGCGATCACCAGCCCCTTGGCCAACTCGGGGATCACCACGTCGTATACGCGTTCGCGCAGCTTGCGGGCCACCTCGGCCGCGTAGAGCTTGGAGTCCTTCAGAATCCGGTCGAAGTGCCCGTCGTCGGTGAGGGCATCGGCGGAGAGAAGCGCCCAGAGGTACCCGGCGGCATCGTCGGCGAGCAGCCCCGCGTGGAGTTCGACGTAGGTTTCGGTGCGGCTGCGCGCCGCCACGCCGTGCTGGGGCTTCACCGAGTAGAGCCGCACGCGCGGCCCTTGGCACACGAGCACGTAGTTCAAGTGCGCTTGGCGGGCCTTCTCCATGGCGTACGCCACGGGGGAGAGGCCGTTGAAGCGCCCGGCTTCGAGATCGGGCGCTTCGGTCGGCGTGAGGACGACGGCCACAGCGAGGTTGGACTTCGTGCCGGTGGCGAGCAGCAGCGTGCTGAGGTTGTCCAGCTTTTCGAGGTCGAAGCCGAGGCCGGTGAGCAGCGCCGTGTCCATCAGGCCGAGGAGCTTGCGGCCGCGAGCGGTCATCTCCGGCCAGATGTCGAGGGTGCGCGGCAGGTTCAGCAGCGTGTAGGTGGCGAGGAAGCCCTCGTTCCGCACGCCGGGCATCGCCGATTGGATCGCCGGTAGCGCATCGCGCAGGTAGCGCAACGCCGCTTCGGTGTTTGGCAACTCGAGAGCTTCGATGCAGACGCGCTCGGCTCGAGCGAAGTCGAGATTGCGGTGGACGGGGGCATCGTCTTCGAGGCCGACCGGCCCGCAGAGCGACACGCGATCGCTATCGGGGTGGACGACCACGAGCAGCACGCCGGTTTGGCGTCCGCCGTGGCGGGCCTTCCAGAGGGAGCGGATGGCCACGGAGGTACGCTCGCTCGGCGCGGTGGCAACGGCGACTTCGAATTGCGGTGCGGAGCCCTGGCCGAGGTGGAAGCCGAGGATGCTGAACCCCGCGACGGAGGACTGCCAAGGGCGTGGCTTCCGGCCTGCGAGGAAGGGGGTGGACATGCTCGGAGCCTTGGAAGAGCGGGCGAGAGGGCCATTCTAGCCGAAAGAGATGGCGCTGTTCCGCGGATGGTCGTTTGCCGCGAATCGCTGAAGGCGTTCTGTCTCGGGGCGCGACCATTCCACGCGCTGCTAGTGGTTCATTGCAATTGTAAGCTGTCGTCAAAATTGAGTCCCAACGGGACGACAGAAGGTAGCCAGGGGTGGAGCGAAGCGGAACCCCTGGAATTCAGGACGGTTGTTACTTGGACCCCAA
>JBBRUN010000552.1:0-3671 GCA_038247765.1 Gemmatales bacterium
GCTTGGCGGCACCTTCTGCTGCGGATGCTCCACGTGTTGGCCGTCGGATTTTGGTTCGGTTCGGGGACGTTCTTCGTCTTCGTCGCCACGGTGCCGATCTTCGATTCTTTCGCGGACGTGGTCAAAACGCAGCCGAATACGCGGACCGCCAACGTGCGGATCGTCCCCGATGGCACGAGCGACAGCCAGCGCGATCAACTCGCCAGCGGCCTGGCCGGGGCCGCCGTCGGGCCGGTCTTCCCGAAGTTTTTCATCTTGTCGGCCATCTGCGCTTGGGTCGCAGTCTGCACGGCGTCCGCGTGGAATCGCGGTGCCATCGGGCGTTGGCGATTCCGGATCTGCGTGGTCGCCGCGCTCGGCGTCGCCGTCGGCTGGCCGCTGTCGATCTATGTTACGGAATTGCGGATGCTGCGCTTCGCCGAAGATCCCGCCACCGCCCAAGCCGCGTCGGCTGCATTCGGGCCGTGGCACGTGGCCAGTTTGTTCCTGAGCATGGCCGTGAGCTTACTGACGGGGGTGATTTTGTTGCTGGCGGCGAAGATGCCGGATGAGCAGGCTTCGTAGGTCACGCTTTGCGTGACGTCCTCTCTGACGTCACGCAAAGCGTGACCTACAAATCCGCGGGTTCCTGCTGCGTCATGCAGTGCAGCGTCCCCAAGCCCCAGACCAAATCGACGCTGTGGATGCCGACGACTTCGCGACACGGGAATTGTTCCGCGAGAATGCCGAGGGCGATGCGATCCTTCGGGTCGTTGAAAGTCGGTACCAACACGACGCCGTTGGCGATGTAAAAATTCGCATAGCTCGCCGGGATGCGCTGGCCGGAATAGTGCATCGGCCGGGGCATCGGCAGCGGAACGATTTCCAACTTGCTCCCGTCGAGATCGGTGAAACCCTTCAATCGGTCGAGGTTTTCTTGAAGCGGCGCATAGTTGTCATCGGCGGGGTTGTCTTCGACGGCGGTCACGATGGTACGCGGGTTCACGAAGCGGGCCAGATCATCGACGTGACCGTGGGTGTCGTCCCCGGCGATGCCCTTATTCAACCAGAGCACCTTCTTAACGCCGAGGTATCGGTCGAATACCGCTTCGTAGTCGGCTCGAACGAAGCCGGGATTACGCTCTTGCACCTTGCTGAGCAAGCATTCTTCGGTCGTCAGCATCAGCCCGCCGCCGTTGACGTCGATGCTGCCGCCTTCGAGGACGACGCGCCGGCCGTTGTGCTCCGGTCGAAGTCTCGGGCACTTCAATTTCGCGGCCGCGTACTCCGGTAACAAATCGTCGTGCGTCCAATCGTCGTACTTGGCCCACGCGTTGAAGCGCCAATCGAGCGCGGTCTTCGCACCCGATTCCGAGTAGGCGAAGATCGGCCCGGAGTCGCGGAGCCACGAGCGGTCTGTCTCGAATATCTCGAAGCGGAGATTCGCCGCGTTCGGGCCGTACTTCCGCAAGATCCGCCGCGCCGCGACTTTCTCCGCGGCCGTCCGCACGACGGTGTGCACCGCTTCGAATCGGCTCAGCACGCGGACGATCTCGCCGTAGACGTGCGGAATCGTCCGGAATTTTCCGGGCCAGTCCGAACGCCGGTGCGGCCACGCGAGCCAAGTCGCCCGGTGCGGCTCCCATTCGGCCGGCATGCGAAGCGAAGAGCTACCTTGAATATCGATGTCGTTCAGCATGGTCTGCGCTCGCGTGAGGTTGCCGTTGAAATACGAGTTCAAATGCGAGTCGGCATTCGTCGGCGTGCCGAACTGCGTGAGCGGCCACGCCGCGTCACCCGACTCCTGACGGAGTTCGGCTCGCCGGGATCTTCCATTGACTCCCCGGGCGGTTCCGGAACAATACCACCGCTGCCCACAATTTCCCTTTTCGAAAGGCTCTCCCCATGTTCCGCGCTTCGCTCGCACTCTTGATCGCCGGCTTGTTCGCCGTCGGCGCCGCCGCACAAACGCCCAAAGAGAAACCGAAAAAGGTCGTCGTCAGCGAACCGAAGGACCTCGCGGGCGACAAGGATTACGCCATCCAAGGCGAGTACGAAGGGACGATCTCGCTCAACAGCGGCGACAAGAAAATCGGCGTGCAAGTCGTCGCCAAAGGGGAGGGCACCTTCGCCGTGAAAGTGCTGATGGGCGGACTGCCCGGCGCCGGCTGGGACGGCAAAGCCGAAATGATCGCCGAGGCGAAACTCGGCGACGGCGGCGCCGCGACCATCACCGGCAAGACGCTGCAAGGCACCATCGCCGCCGGCAAACTCGCGCTCAAAGACGGCATGAAAATCGACGCGAGCTTGACACGGGTCGAGCGCAAGTCCCCGACGCTCAGCGAAAAAGCCCCCGAAGGCGCCGACATCCTCTTCGCCAAGGCCGGGGACGAATCCAACTGGGCCGGTGGCAAACTCGTCGAACTCAGCGACGGCAAATTTCTGAACAACGGCATCAAGACGAAGAAACTCTACGGCAGCTTCAAAGCCCACATCGAATTCCGCTTGCCGTGGATGCCGGGCAGCACGGGGCAACAGCGCGGCAACAGCGGCTTCTATCTGCAAGACCGCTACGAATTGCAAATCCTCGACAGCTTCGGCCTCAAGGGCGAAAACAACGAATGCGGCGGTATCTACACCCTGCATAAGCCGAGCGTGAACATGTGCCTGCCGCCGATGGTGTGGCAGACCTACGACATCGACTTCACCGCCGCCGCGTTCGATGGCGATAAGAAAACGAAGCCGGCCCGGGTCACGGTGCTCCACAACGGCGTAAAGATCCACGACGACGTGGAATTGAAGAATGCGACGGGCGGCGGTCAATCTGAATCGACGAAACCCGGCGCGATCCAATTGCAAAACCACGGCGACCCGCTGGTGTTCCGCAACGCTTGGATTGCCGAGAAAAAGTGAAATTGACGCTGACAAAGCCGGACGTCGTTCACGCGTCCGGCTTCTGAGAATCCGAAGCCACCGAAGCCGGGCGGCGAATACGCGACTCAATCCCGCAGTTTGAAGCTGATGTGCTTCGTTTCCAAGTAGGCTTCGAGCCCTTCGTGAGAGAGCTCACGGCCAAGGCCCGATTGCTTCATGCCGCCGAAGGGGCACTGCACGCCGACGGGCACCGGGTCGTTGATGCCGATCATCCCGGCTTCCAGTCCCTCGGCCATCTTGAAGGCCACGGTGATGTCGTTGGTGAAGACGTACGCCGCGAGGCCGTATTCGGTGCTGTTCGCCGCCGCGATCACGTCGTCGAGTTTGCTGAAGTCGAGGATCGGCATCACGGGGGCGAACGGCTCTTCGGTGAGCACGCGGGCATCGGCGCTCAGCCCGGCGAGGATCGTCGGTTCGAAGAAATAGCCTTTGGCGAATTGCGTCGAACGCTTCCCACCCGACAGCAACTTCGCCCCTTTGCCGGTGGCGTCGGCGATCAGGCCGAGGGTGTTCTCCATCGCCTTCTTCTCGAACATCGGCCCGATCTGCGTTCCCTCGTCGAGGCCGTTGCCGAGCTTGAGTTTTTTCGCTTCTTCCACGGCGACTTCCGTGAATTGCTTGGCGATCTTTTCGTGGACGAAGAACCGGCTCGGCGAAATGCAGACTTGCCCGTTGTTACGGAACTTGCCCGCCACCGCGGCCTTGGCCACGACTTCCGGATCGGCGTCCGGGAAGACGATGAACGGGGCGTGCCCGCC
>JBBRUN010000553.1:0-3637 GCA_038247765.1 Gemmatales bacterium
AGTTGTCGTCAAAATTGAGTCCCAACGGGACGACAGAAGGTAGCCAGGGGTGGAGCGAAGCGGAACCCCTGGGAATGAGAATAAGCAATTTCGGCCCCAACGGGGCTACCCATTTCCAAATCAAGGTAACCCCGTTGGGGTCTAAGTAACAACCGTCCTGAATTCCAGGGGTTCCGCTTCGCTCCACCCCTGGCTACCTTCTGTCGTCCCGTTGGGACTCTATTTTGACGACAACACTCAACTGCAATCAACCACTGGCGTGCAGCCGGCAATTCTGTCATGCTGCTGCTTTAGCGGAATCTCGCCAGACTCCATTCGCTCTGTTAGAGAACTACCGTGGTCGATCCGGTCGTCGCCAAATTCCTCACGCGCCGGCGCCTGCTCCAACTCGGGGCCGGTGGTTACCTCGGCTTGAACTTGGGGGGCCTCTGGCAGGCCCAAGCCGCGCACTCCAAGAATGCGGCGACGCCCCAGATCAAAGCTTGCATTTTCGTCTTCCTGTACGGTGGCCCGAGCCAACTCGAAACCTTCGACCTCAAACCGGATGCCCCGGCCGAAGTCCGCGGCGACTTCCGACCGATCGCGACCTCGGCCCCCGGCGTTCGCATCGGCGAGCACCTGCCCCGGTTGGCCAAGTGGATGCACAAATGTGCGATCGTCCGCAGCATGCACCACGCGGCCCACCTCCACGACGCCGGGTCGATCCACATGCTGACGGGCCGACCGCTGGACGGGCCGGATCGCGAATTGTTCGCCCCGCAACCGCAGCACTTCCCGAGCTACGGTAGCGCCGTCGCCGCGCTGAAACCGGGCCCGAAGTGCGACGTGCCCTTCGCGGCATTACCGTTCGTATTCCACAACGTCGTGCCGACGCCGTGCCAAGGGGCCGGTTTCCTCGGGCCGGCTTTCGAACCGTTGCAAATCGAAGTCGATCCGCCGAAGCGCGCGTACCAAAACGAATTGCTCAGTCCGAAGGAAGGCCTCGATCACTCCCGGCATCAAGCCCGACGGGACTTGCTATCGTCGATCCAGAAAGGTTCTAGCGGCAGTCCCATCGATGCCCACTTTGAAAAAGCCGTGCGGTTGTTGGATTCCGCCGCGATCCGCCTAGCCATCGACATCGGCCGCGAACCGCCGAAGGTGCGGGACCGCTACGGCTTCGGTACCGGGCGCGACGCCCAAGCGCTGCGCGGCCAGAATTTCTTGCTGGCCCGCAGGCTTGTCGAAGCCGGGGTGCCGTTCGTGAACATCTACGATTTCAAGCAGCAAGGGCAGAATTGGGACGCCCATGCCCAGTGCGGCGAGCAGCACAAAAATACCCTGTTGCCGCCGATCGACCGCGGACTGTCGACGCTGATCGAAGACCTCGACGACCGCGGACTGCTCGATACGACACTGATCGTCGTCACGGGGGAATTCGGCCGGACGCCGAAGATCAACAACGGTGCGGGCCGGGATCACTGGCCCGAGTGCTCCAGCGTGCTACTGGCCGGCGGCGGCGTCATCGGCGGGGCGGTGTACGGATCGAGCGATCGCCTGGCGGCTTACCCAGCCACGAATCCCGTCACACCCGGCGATCTCGCCGCCACGATCTTCACCCGCTTCGGTATCGACCCGGCCACCGAAATCCGCGACTTGGCCAAGCGGCCCTATTCCTTAGCGACGGGCGAGCCGCTGGCGAAGTTGTTTCGGGCATAGATTCGATCACTTCCCGGACAGTGACTTGACCTCGGCCAAGGCCCAATCGAGGATGTCCTTGTCCCCTTCGATGGCGATGCCGTTCTCAGACGACGAGACCTTGCGCTTACCCTTTCCGAACTTCTTCTCGGCCATCTCGGTCAACAGCGCGGCGACCTCAGTAGGGTTTCAGGTTGAGGTTGAGTTTGTCTTTGAGAAAGACCAAGCGGCTCTGCATCGCCTTCATCACCGCGAGCTGCATAGTCAGGCGGTCGATTTCCGCTTGGATGGCTTTCGCATCTTCCACCTGAGCCGGGTTCACGATCACGAGGTCGCTCTTCTTCGTGCTTAATTCAAGCTCGGCCTGATCGGTGAGCCGAAACCCGCCGGACGAGTGCCACGCTGCAGATCAACAGCAAGAACAGCAGCGTGTGGCTACCGTAAGCCAAGCACCCATCTTGGAATTCCTCCGGCCCCAAACTCGGGCCGAATTGCAGCAGCAGCACCGTGCCAAAGAGGGCGTACAGGGCGATCCGCCCCCGGCGGCTCAGGGGCGCAGTCGCCAGAAACGCAAACAACACCGCGAACGGCAGCATGAGCGTCGTGGCATGGTGCTTCCACGTCCGCTCGCTGAAAAGCAGCATCCCGAGCACGACGTAGCCGCACTCCGCCGCGAACGGCAATCCCGTCCGGTTCTGTCGGTACGACACATTCGCCCAACCCAGCCAGAGTAGCACGCCGACCCAGATTGCTTGGCAACCGCGAATCAGCAACCGCGCGTTGGCCGGCCCGATGTCCACGATGGTGTGGTAGCCGAAGTTCGGCTTGTCGTCTTCGTCCCACTCGATGCTCGACGGCTCGTCGGTCAGCAGCCGCACGACCGTGCCGGGGATCGACTGATTCGCATGTTCGCTCGTGATCTTCCCATCGACCAAGAAGGGCTTCGCCATCACGTCGAACCAACTCTCCAAGAGCACGAGGTTGTGCTGCCAGCCGAGCACCGCCCCCGGCACCGCCACGGACCATATCCCCAAGCCGAGCGCGCACCCGAGCAGAATCTTCCCGCCGGAATTCCACGCGGCTTTGTGAATTGGCTGTTTCGCCCGGATCGCCGCAAGGACGGACGCCGTCAGTTTCCAACCGAAGAAAGGTACGAAGAGCGCCGGCGTGATTTTGCAGGCGATGGCGAGCGCCAAGACGAGACCGGCCGAGATGTCCCAACCCCGACGATAGAGTTCGAGTGAGCCGAGTACGAGGAACGCGATGAAGATGTTGACGTTGCCGTGGGAGAGGTCGCCGAGGATCGGGTGGAGGCTGAACAGCAGCGCGAAAAGCTTAGCCCAATCGGGCATCGGCCCGCAGAGCCGGAAAGCCCAGCGCAACGCCAACCCGGCCATGCCGACCTTGAAGAAGAACCAGAGCATGGCTCCCAGAGTCGCCGGGAGTTCGGCGAGCGGCCAGAGGATCAGCGCGAGAATCGGCGGGTTCGGGTAGTTGAAGTGGCGATAGATGTCGTCGCCTTTTTTCAGGCCGGGCATCGCCCCGCGACCGGGGGTTTCGTCGCCGAGGATCTGCGGGCGCCAACGCAGGAAAGCCGAGCGGGTCTGCGTGCCGAGCCGGCTGAGCCGAGTCGATTTTTGGTAGTGCTGCCAAGCGGAGAATGCCACGATGACAATGAGGAAGCCGGCGACGACGATGCGTTGCACGAAGGGGGAGAAAATCGGTTTCATGAACCGAGTCTAGCGACTGGCGTTCGCCCGGCACAAGTGCAGCCGGCGCCGGGGGGAGTGGTCGAAGAGAAAGACGTAGTTCGTGAACTGCAAGTTCAGCCCGACGCTGCCGCTGCCGTAGCTCATGAGCGGCTCATGCTTGTCCGGATCGGCCTTACAAAAATTGACCAAGTCCACGTTCAATCTGGCTTCGGTATTTTCGCCAACCGCTCGGCCAACTCACCTCGGGA
>JBBRUN010000554.1:0-3635 GCA_038247765.1 Gemmatales bacterium
CCCGGTACCCACCACCCGTGGGGTGGGCTAAAGCCCTCCGTGGTACTTCGCCCCCCTGCCGTTCCAACACGGGGAGGCCCCCCCCCCACCGCTCGGGGAATAATGAATAAAATATCCCAATCGGTTTGACTTCCCCAATCGGGAGCTCATAATATTTTGTACACTTGTACGCAAGTTTACTAAACACCATTAGGATCGTCCCATGGTCGCCACCGAGACCGTCCCCCGTCGGGCTGAACGGGCGGTGCCGAAGCGTGCGACCGGCTCAGGTTGTCACCGAGGAACAGGAAAAAACCTCGGCTGAAAAGCCGACGCTAGCAGTGCCTTACCCAGGATCGGGGCCAAACACGATTCGAGACCGTGTTACCAGCGCCACCTTCGCGCTTGCCTCGGTTGCGCTTCCGCATCATAATGCGGCCTACCTCACCCGCCGGAGCCTATCCCATGCGCCTCGTTTCGTTCGTCCTCTTAATCGCACTCGGTTCCGCGGCGATCGCCAAAGACCCGGCGGCCATCACTTGGAAGAAGACCGTCCTCGACAAGAAGTTCCGATCCGAAGGTTGCGCCATCCTCGACGTCAATAAAGACGGCAAGATGGACGTCGCGGTGGGCGAGTTCTGGTACGAAGCCCCGGATTGGACAATCCACGAAATGCAAAAGCCCGGCAACTACGGCGACGGCCTCGGCGGGTACAGCAAAGTCTTCGCGTGCTGGGCCGAGGATCTGAACGGGGACGGATTCCAAGATTTGATCGTAATCGCGTTCCCCGGTGAGCCGTGCTACTGGCTCGAAAATCCGAAAGGAAAGGCGACGCACTGGGCCAAGCACGAAATTTGGCACAGTGCCTGCAACGAGACGCCGCTCTACCAAGACTTGCTGGGTGACGGCAAGAAAGTCCTCGTGATGGGCTATCAACCGAAAGGGAAAAAGACCGACGGGAACGAAGGTTTGATGGCCTACTTCACACCCGATCCCAAAGATGCGAACGCGAGTTGGATCGCCCACCCGATCAGCGATCCCGAGATGAAAGGCGCCGCCGCGGGCTCCAACCGATTCAGCCACGGCCTCGGCCTGGGCGACATCAACGGCGACAAGAAACTCGATGTGATCACCGGCGGCGGCTGGTACGAGCAGCCATCCAAAGCCGATGCCAAGTCGGCGTGGAAGTTCCACAAAGCCGAGTTCACCGATAGCTATTCGGACATGTACACCCTCGACGCCGACGGCGATGGCGTCGCCGATGTCCTCGGGACTTCGGCCCACAAGTACGGCATCTGGTGGTACAAGCAACGCCCCGGTAAAGATGGTGGCGAATCGGGCTTCGAGAAAAAAGAGATCTTCAAAGACTTGGTCTCGGAAACGCACGCGGCCCACTTCCAAGACATCGACGGCGACGGCGTCAAGGATCTCATCACCGGCAAGCGCTGGTGGAGCCACGGCAAAGGCGAACCCGGCTCGGACAAACCGGCGATGATCTACTGGTTCAAAGTGACCAAGGACAAAGACGGTATGGCGAAGTTCACACCGATGCCCATCGACGACGACAGCGGCATCGGTACGCAGTTCGTCGTGCAAGACATGAACGGCGACGGTTTCTTGGATGTCGTCGTGTCGAATAAGAAGGGCGTCTCGGTGATCCTGCAAGAGCGGAAGTGATTCGCCGCTTCGCAACGGAACCCCTAAGTTGATCTCACAAGCACTCGTCGGGGTTCCGGTTCATGCGACACGTCCTCTCCGCCTTGGTTCAAAACCAGCCCGGCGTGCTCGCGCACGTCTCGGGAATGCTCGCCTCGCGCGGCTTTAACATCGACAGCCTCGCCGTCGGCGAAACCGAGCACAGCGATATCTCCCGCATGACGTTCGTCGTCCATGGCGACGATAACGTCCTCGACCAAGTCCGCAAGCAGCTCGACAAAATCATCACGATCGTCCGCGTCGAAGACATCAGCGCCGAGAACTTCGTCGAGCGCGACCTCATGCTGATGAAGACGACCTGCAACGCCGCGCAGCGCTCGGAAGTCTTCCAGCTTTGCGAGTCGTTCCGCGGGCACGTCGTGGACATCCAAAGCAACAACGTGATGATCGAAATCAGCGGCAGCGAAGCGAAGATCGAAGCGTTCATCGAGCTGATGCGGCCTTACGGCATCCTCGAACTCGCCCGCACCGGCCGGATCGCCATGGTCCGCGGCGTGCCGAAGAAAGACGGTGACCGATGAGCCAGCCGGACAAGATCCTGCTGCCGACGCGCAAGCTCGAACCGGTGTTGATCGACTTGTTGAAGTCGCTGAAGGCCGGGGATCGCATCAAGGTCGTGCAGAAGTTGAAGGTGGGCAACAAAGCTTGGACCGCGGAGGCGACGGGCGCCTTCCGGGGGATCAATTACCTCAGCACCGGCGTGACCACGGAGCGGGTGAAGGAAGACGACATCGTCCTGCCGACGGTGCACTTCACGAAGGATAATGGCGAGCTGACGAGCATCTGCCTGGACGAGCACACGGCGCTGAGCAAGGTGTGATTCGGCCGGTGTTGTCAGTCCGACGCGCCCAAGTCGGACTGGTTGTGCTCACTTCGCGGCTTCGTTCCAGATCGACACGCCGAAGCCACTGAGGTCGACGTCTTCGCCTTTTTCCGGTTCGCCCGGCCCGCCGCGGTCGAGCGAGAGTCGCGGGTACATCCAGACCACGGATTTCTCCGAATCCATGTCGTAGCCGTTGGAATCGGTGTCGGCCTCGAGCAACCAGCGCCAGCTCCGCCTTTCGGTTCCGCTGTCGGTCGCTTCTTCTTGCCAGCCTTTCAGCACACGCGCGAGCGTCTGAATCGCGAGCTTCGACACCTTGGCTTCGGTGATGTGCAATTGCAATTCGTCGGGCTGCGCTTCGTATTCCACATCCGCGATGTTTTTGACCGCGTCGAACAACCGGTGTTCCAGCTGCGAGCAGCGCCACGGGGACCACAAGTGACAGGTGAGGCCCTGCGCTTCGAACAGCAATCCGTAAACGTCGACCCGCATTGATCCGCTCCGTGCCGAGACTGTGGAGTGCAGTTTAAGCGCGGCCGGGAATAAAGCGAGACTAACGGGGCTTCCGGGGGAGGCGGTGCTGGTGAGTCTTCAGGCGGTTTTCGAGCTGGAGCGGCTTTACCGGGTCGGCGGCGACCAAGCGTGGCGCATCCGCGCTGAGGAGCGTCTCGGCGAAGCGGTCGTGGATATCGGGCACCTCGACGATATGGCCGACGGGTGCTTCCTGGCCCTGTTTTTTATCGTGTATTTCACCGCGATCTACGGTAACCGAACGCGGGGCGTCCACACCTATTTTGACACGGCCCAAGCCGACTTCAACAATGGAGATGCGGATGTTGCCGGCGACGATGATTTGTTCGCCGATCTTGCGGGTGAGGACGAGCATGTTGGATCCTTCCAGGTGGGGTGTGCAGACTTCCTGAATCAATGGGTGGCACCTTGCGTGCCAAGAGCCGAATCCGAGGCGAATATCAACTCCGATGGATTCGACAAGTCAATATATGCCACGTTTCAAATCCATACAAAAATACAATCCGAAAAAAGAAATCTTTCATTCGGCCTCCGAATATGTCGATTGTAAGGGTTGATGCTCATCGATTCGCGTCCGGGTTCACAC
>JBBRUN010000555.1:0-3624 GCA_038247765.1 Gemmatales bacterium
CTGCGAGCACGGATTCGATGCCGAATCAAACTCCACCCTTTTACGCACACTCCGTGGCCGGCCAGTGTCAGCCGACGCCACAGTGGCAGTTGCTTCGGGATCATTTGAAGAGCGTGGCCAATCTCGCCGGTCAATTCGCGCGGGATTGCCACCGATTACTTGGGAAACTTGTACTTCACCGAAGTACCGACGCCTGGCGTAAGTGGCGCGAAAGGTGGCAAGAACAAGGTGTCGAAGCTGAAGCTGAGCACCGGCGCAATCACCGTGATCGACGAGGGCGACCCGGACCCGATCGACGTGACCGTCGAACCGTTCGGTAGCACCGTGTACTGGACGTGCCGGTCGGCCGGGGTGATCGTCGAGGCGAAGCCGAAGCGGTAGTCCACTCGGCGGGTCGTCGGCCCGCATCCGCTACAACAACGGAGTGCCACGGCTGCAGATTCCCTCCATTCGGGCCGTCCCCGCGGTTCGTAAACAGTCCTCGATCACCGCCCGTGGCACTGGTCGGGTCGAAAAGTCGCGACCCGTCCGCCGTCGGCGCAAATCCGCATAGAACGAGGCTGCCCGTCGCTCCATCTCGTCGGTCGGGAACTCGTGAAACGCGATCAGGTCGAAGTTGGGCTGCGACGTGGTGTCTGTACTCTCGTCGATAAGGCGGCCCCGGTCGGGGCCGCCCAGCGACGGCAGGATTATTTCTTCTTCAATCCCTCGGCCGCCTTCACCAACTCTTCCACTGAATGGCGTTCCTTATAACCGTCTACGAACAGTTTGGCCCGGACGACCCCCTCCTTGTCCACGAGCAGCGTTCCAGGATAGGGCACGCCATCCAAATCAATCTTGCCGAACTTCTTCCCGACGGTCTCTTTGTTCTTGAGGGCGTAGGCGATGATCGTCTTGCTTTCCGGATCGGATAACAGTGGGAATGTGATCTTCTGCTTGTCGGCAAAGGCTTTCAGAACCTCGACCGAATCATAACTCACGCCCACCACTTTGATCCCGGCATCTTCGATCTTCTTCAGGTCACGTTGCAACTGAACCAGTTGCTTTTGGCAGTACGGTCACCAACTCGCCGAACGGTAAAAGACCAAAGCGACGGGGCCGTCCTTCAGCAGGGCCGACAGCGTCCGCTCTTCACCGGACTGGTCTTTCAACTTGAACTCCGGCGCTTTATCGCCGACCTTGACGCCGGTCTTCTCTACCGGAGCCGGGTCGGCCGCTGACGTGACCCCCGTACCGATGAAGAGGCCGAATGTGATTGCCCATGCACGCATCATCAGAATGCTCCTTTCCGAACCACGGGAATGACCGGGACTACCCCGGTGAGGCCAGTATACTGGAACCGTTGTCCTCGTCTTTCATCCGTCGTGGAGCGCGGTCATGTCCCGATCCCAACTCTTCCCCGTTGCGCTGGCCATCTGTGTGGTCAGCAGCAGCTCAAATGCGGCCCCACCCGCCGTGGGCGAGCGGCATCCGGACTTCACGTTGGCCGACATCGCCAACGACAAGCCGGTGTCACTCTCCGACTTCCGCGGGAAGAAAGTACTGCTCATCCAATTCGCCTCTTGGTGAGCGGGCTGCCGCCAACACGTGCCGGTCTGGCACGACGCGACCAAGCAGTGGGTGAAAGACGGCAAGCTCGTGTTGCTCGGGGTGACGCAGGAACAGCACCCGGAGCGGTGTCGTCTGTTCGCCCAGTGGAAGCAGTTCGGCTGGCCGATCTTGCACGACCCGATCAACGTCCTCGCATCGACGGCGGTGCCGATCGTCGTGGCCGTCGATGAACACGGTATCGTCCGCTCGACGCGGCCAAACCCTAAGACCTTCGACGTGGACTTCCTGAACAAGACCTTCGCCGACGATGCCACGAACAAACCGGAGCGGCTCGCCCCGAGCCACCCGCCGAAGTTCGACGCGCTCAAAGCCGATGCCGAGACGACGAAGTCGGTCGCCGCGTGGCGGCGATACGGCGACGCACTCGCGCTGTGGGGCGGCGAGAAGCAACTCCCGGCCGCGATTGCCGCGTACCGGGACGCTTTGAAAGCGAAGCCGGAGGACGGGGCCGCGTGGTTCCGCTTGGGGGTTTGCCTGCGGCGGCGCTCCGAGACCTCGGCCCGAGATGCCGATGACTTCCGCGCCGCGGTCGAAGCGTGGGGGACGGCCCTCGACCTCGACCCGAACCAGTACATCTGGCGGCGGCGAATCCAGCAATACGGCCCACGGTTGGACAAACCGTACCCGTTTTACGACTGGGTGGACGAAGCCGAGGTCGCGATCCGCAAGCGGGGCGAAACGCCGGTGGTTCTCTCGGTTCGGCCGGACGGAGCCGAGATCGCGCAGCCCTCGAAAGTGTTCGCCGCTCAAAAGGACGTTCCGAAGAACCCCGACCCCAAGGGAAAGATCACACGGGACAAAGGCTCGGTGTCGTGCGAGGTCGTGATTGTTCCCTCGGCGGTCAAGCCTGGACAGTCGGCTCGCATCCACCTGACGTTCCGCTTGGCCCCGACAACGACGGACCACTGGAACAATGAGGCGGAGCCTCTGCGAGTTTGGATCGACCCGTCCGATGGTATTTTGACGAATCAGCAGTTGGTCGAGGCCGAGAAGCCGAAGGCGGCGACCTCGAAAGAGAGCCGAACGGTAGGGTTCGAAGTCCAGGTTCCGAAGGATGCCAGCGGCACGATCCGCATCCCGGTTTACGCGCTATACCACGTGTGCGACGACGCCCAGGGGCAATGCCGGTTCCTTCGGCTCGATGTCACGGTCCAACTCAAAGTCAAGTAGGGAGCGTCCGAGAGGAAGCCCGTTTTGGGGAAGGGGCGTATCGCTCAGTCCTTCTTAGTCCAGTCGCGGAGGTGGGGGTTGGATTTGGCCATCTCGTCGAGTTGCGCTTTCAGTTCCGTGTCGCTCTTGGCGTAATCGAAGCGGCAAGTGTTATTCGAGAGATCGGTGCGGATATTCGAGAAGCCTTCGGTCTTAGTCAGATCGCCTCGCACGGAGGCGGCACAAGCCCCTCAAGTCATGTTCGGAACGGAGATGTTGTTGCGACCTCCGATGTAGTACACCTGCCCGTCGATGGTTTCCGTGATCACCCAAGGCGGAATCGGCTGACCCCGCAGTTTGTCGCCGAATCCCGGAGTCAGGCCAAGTGCATTTGATTCGTCCACGACTACCCCTTCGCTTCAGCTCACCATGCAATTTCTCTCTAATGGGGTAGGGTGATGCAGCAGGAGGCGTGTAGCACGCGTGCAACAAGATCGCGGTCTCAACGCACAGTCGCCACGAACTACGCAGACGAGATGAAGCAGGACACCGTTCAGTTGCTCCTGCCTCGTCACTCGGGATTCAAGGCGATAGCCGAACGCCTGATGCGTGCGGTCACGGGTTCCTCACCTCCGGTCCGGCGCCTTCCAATCCTCGCAGGTGTGCTCTCAATCGCCTGAGAGGACTTTAGAGCCTTGATTTGCTCGGCAATGTGCGATGCGTCGGGCAGAGGATCGGCCCCCGGCTCCGGGCGAGCTCCGGACAGCCTGAACTTCAACTGGTCGCGTAGGGAGGTGAGCTGAGCTACTGACCCGCTGGTTGTCCGGATTGGCGTTTCAATGGCAGTGGAAATGGCAGGTCCGA
>JBBRUN010000556.1:0-3581 GCA_038247765.1 Gemmatales bacterium
ACGGGCCTGTCGCCCGACGCCGGGGATTGAGATAGGATGAAACGGGAGCGAGTTCCCGAAGACAAAGGTGCGGCTCCGCCGCGGGATCAGGAACCAGGCGCTGCAGCAGACGGCGGGGGCATGTCGGCTTTCCCAGATTCGTAGCTCCAGTAGCCCCCGCCGCTGCTGAGCTTTGTCGTTCGGCGGCGGAAGCTCTGAGCCGTCAGGCTTGTTGACTTCTCGCTTTCATAATCTACCTTTCTACCGGATGTGTATTGATGAACGCGCTGTTACGGAAACAAATCGAGGAGATTACCGACACCACCCCCGGCAACATCTGCCGGGTCATCGTCCTGATGGAACCGCCCCCAGACATCCGCAAGTTCCTGCACGAGACGACCAAGGCGGTTGCCGAACAACGGCAGGCGATCTCTGCCCGGTCCTTGGTACCCCCGCCGGCGAAGTTGCTGATCCCTGGGGCTGCGAAGCCGAGCCTTGCCCGGCTGTCCGCGTCGGCCTCGCCAGCGTCGGCCCGAACCCTGTTGGCCGGTTTCTTCCTCACTATGATGGCGAAAACTGAGATGAAGCAAGCCGGGCTGAATTCGCTCAAACCACTGACCGACTCCGAAAATTACAAGAAGGCCGTGGAGAAGCACCCAGCAGTGCAGTTTCCGATCGCCGGGAGTGCGGCGATCACCATAGGGAAGAAGGAACTCAGGAGCTTGGCAGTCGCGGTCCCCGAAGTCCGGGGTATATTCCCAAGCCGGTTCATCCGGGTGCCCCCGGTCAAGGCGTCCGCGGCTGACTCGCCCCGGGCGGTCGATGATAACAAGGGACACACGTGGGGGGTGTCACGGACCGGGGCGTTGTCATGTTGGGGTGCGTACGGAGCCCGTGGGGCGGGGGTTAAGGTAGCCGTCTTGGACACTGGGATCGACCCGGCCCACCCCGACCTGGCGGGGAAATTGGCTGGTTTCGCAGAGTTCGACGAACACGGTCGGGTAGTCGTAGGGAAGGACACTGTTGAGGCGGCATACGACGATGGCACCCACGGCACTCATGTGGCCGCTACAATTGTGGGTGGGAACGCCAGCGGGCGGTGGATTGGGATGGCCCCGGAGGCGAAGATCCTTTCCGGGTTGGTTCTCAAAAACGGTGTCGGGACGAGCGAACAGATCCTTGCCGGGATGCAATGGGCGGTAGATCAAGGGGCGGACGTGATCAACATGTCGCTGGGCGGGTTGGACATGAGCCCAGATGTGTTCGACACCTACACCCTTGCCATCTTGAACGCCAGCCGACTCGGCATTCCGGTGGTGGCGGCGGTTGGGAACGAGGGGGCCGGAACGAGCGGGACGCCGGGCAACGACCTGTTCGCGTTCACTGTCGGGGCGACCGACGTGGATGACCGGGCGGCTGGGTTCAGTGGAGGCCGAACTCAGATCATCCGGGCCTCCCGGTACATCGATCCGCAGTACCTCCCGCTCCCGTTCACCAAACCGGAGTTGACGGCCCCAGGCGTGGATGTGTATTCAGCCGTCCCGGGCAGGAAATGGGACACGTACAGCGGGTCGTCGATGGCCGCCCCGCACGCCGCTGGCGCGCTCGCCCTGTTGCTGAGCAAGCCGGCGACTGGCTTGTTGTCGCTTCGGGATCTCACTGGACGGCAGCGGGTGGACGTGCTCCAACAACTCCTGACCAGCACCGTGAAGGAACTCGGCGAGGCCGGACAAGACAATCGATATGGGTTCGGCAGGCTTGATGTCCTCCGAGCCTTCGGATACGCCGTAGACCGAGGGTACATCGGCTAACCACCGCAGAAGGATGAGACGATGATCCATTATGACCTTTCGCCCTCCGCGGCCGAAAAATTGGTCGGGGCCGACCTTCGGGCGTTCGCCGCCGCTGACGACGGCATCCGTCCGGTGCTGGTCGAACTCGTTAATCCAGCGCCCAGGGCCGGGGCCGGGGATCTTGCTATGTGGACCCGGCCGGTCTTCGGTCGGCTCCCGCCCGGGCGGGCCACAATCTCCCCGTCCGAATCCGCGACCGACGATTGGGCGACCCGGATGGACGACCTGGAACATGACCTCATCGCCCTCGGGCCGTTGGAGGGTCCGACCCGGATCAACCTTGCCCGGGGGTTCACCTTGACGGTAACTCCCTCGATTCTGAGGGCTCTCACCTGCATTCCCCATGTCGGTGTGATTCGCCCGCGACAGGCAGTTCAAACAGCTTAATGCTAAGGTCGACTGTTGCGACTGGACTTGAGGGCGGACGGTATCAGACACTGCGAACGAGCCGCCCCAGGAACTTCTTCTTGAGTTGTGACCGGCGTTACCTCTGATCTCGGCCACGGGTCCGCGCATTCCCAACGTCGCCCGGCGACGGTCGATGCTTCCGGATGAGTGAATTCACGTCGGCCTCCTTTCGGTTCGTGGTTATCCGAGCATCACGTTTGTTCGACGGTCGCTTCCACCGGTGTTTCGATCTTCGTCACCTCGTAGCCCAGCTCCTTCGCCCGGCGGTGGAAGGCGCGCTCCGTGCGGTGCCGCACCTCGTCGGCGTATTGCGATTCCTCGCGCTTCGCGTAGGCCACCCCGAAGCGCATCATGTTGTACAAGATCCGCGCCAGCTTGTGCGCCGTCGCCGTGATCGCCTTCGGCGAACCCATCCGGCTCCGCTGCCGACGCAGATACGCGCCCAGGTAGCTCTTGCTGCGGATCAGGCTCCACGCCGCCAGCCGCAGCGCGATCGCCGCGCGGTTCTTGCCCAAGCGAGTCCGGCTCGATTGCACCTTCCCGCCCGTCTTTTTGAACTGCGGACAGAGGCCCAACCAGCTCGCGAAGTGCTTGCCCGTCGGCCACTTCGTGAAGTCGGCCCCGAGTTCGCTGACCAGGGTGAGCGCGTGGATTTCGTCGATCCCCTCGATGGCCGTGAGGTCGACGCCCGTGGCGTAGTAGAGCGCCGTCCGCACGTCGAACTTCGGGTCGTGCGGCTTGCGGCCGCGCACCCGCGTCTTGGTCGCCAGCGGCGGCAACGCCGACTGACGACGCATGGTCACCAAGTGCGAATGGATCTCCCCATCGAGCTCGGCGATCACCTCTTGGTACTTGTCCCACATCGCCAGACACGAGCGCAGCTCGCTCACGTGCTCGGGCCGGTACCGGCCGTCGAGGGCTTGCGCGATCTCCGGCTCGGCCCGCTTGCAACGCCGGTCGCGCAGCCTCGCCAACGCCTGCGGATCGCGCTCGCCGGCCAGAATCGCGCGGATGATTTTGAGTCCGGTGACACCCGTGATGTCGCCCAAAACCTTGGTCAACTTCAGGTTCATGAGCACGAGCGACTTCTGCATCCGCTGGATGTGCTGGCCCGACAACCGCACGAGATTCCCCCGTTGGCGTACGAAGCTGCGCAGCGTTTGGGTCGCTTCGTCGGGCTGGAACACGCTCGGCAACAGTCCGTGGGCGTGCAGGCGGCGGATCCACTGGCAGTCGAGGCGGTCGGTCTTCGGCCGGCCTTTGATCTGCCGGGTGAAGGCGGGCGAAGTCATGATCGTGGCGAAGCCGGCTTCGCAGAGCGTGAGGAAGAGCACGTGGCCG
>JBBRUN010000557.1:0-3534 GCA_038247765.1 Gemmatales bacterium
AAGCGTTCCACGTCGTGGGTCTGCCGGTCGATGTAGCCCGAGTACTTGGCTTCGAGCACCACCTGTTCGATGACATCGGGGCGGGTGTTCCACGCCGCGAACGCCGGTGCCCGGCTAACGATCTCCGTCCACTCGGTCGTCGTCCGCTTCAGCCAAATCATCAAGTTATCGCCATCGGACTTCGTCGTCTTCAAGGCATGCTGGAGTTCCGCGACGCCCGACTCCTTGTATTGAAGCCGATCCCACGCCGCGGCGGAGCTCGACCCGATGCGGTGGGACAGCGGCGTCAACCGGCGGTCCGCGTTATCGTGTCGGAGCAGCAGTCGGTACTCGGCCCGCGAGGTAAACATGCGGTACGGCTCATCCACCCCCTTGGTGACGAGGTCGTCGATCAGCACACCGATGTAGGCTTGGGCGCGATCCAGTACGAAGGGCGCCTCGCCCTTCAGTTTGAGCGCCGCGTTCAACCCCGCCATCAGCCCCTGTGCCCCGGCTTCTTCGTACCCGGTCGTCCCATTGATCTGCCCGGCGAAGTACAACCCCGCCACCGGCTTGGTTTCGAGCGTCGGGTGCAGCTGCGTCGGCGGGGCGAAGTCGTACTCCACGGCGTAGCCCCAGCGCATCACCTCGGCGTTCTCCAAACCGGGGATCAACTTCAACATCCCGGCTTGCACATCCTTCGGCAGGCTCGTGGAGATGCCGTTGACGTAGTACTCGTGGGTGTGCAGCCCCTCGGGTTCGAGGAACAACTGGTGCGAATCTTTCTCCGCGAAGCGCACGACCTTGTCTTCGATACTCGGGCAGTAGCGCGGTCCGCAGGAACGGATCTGCCCGGAATACATCGGCGCCCGTTCCAAGTTCGCCCGGATCAATTCATGGACGGCCTTGTTCGTCTCGGTGATATGGCAGATGCGCTGCGGCACCGTGATCGTATCCGTGGCGAAGCTGAACGGGCGCGGGGTTTCGTCACCGCGCGATTCCGCGAGATTGCGGAAATCGATGGTGCGGCCGTTCAACCGGCACGGCGTGCCCGTCTTGAATCGCTCCAAGGTGAAGCCGCATTCGGTCAAGCTGTCGCTCATCCCGATAGACGCGGAGTCGCCAGCGCGGCCCCCGGCCGTCTTCGCTTCCCCCGTATGCATGATCGCTTTGAGGAACGTGCCCGTCGTCAGAATCACCGCCGGGGCGAGGTAGTGCGTGTCGCCGCGAGCCACGACCCCGCGGATGCGCTTGGTCGCCACGCTCCCGGAATCGGTGCAGTCTTCCAACAACAGCGCTTCGACCAACTCTTGCCTAAGAGTGAGGTTTTCTTGCTCTTCGACCCATAGCTTCATCGTGTTTTGGTAGAGCTTCTTGTCGCACTGGGCCCGCGGGCTGTGCATCGCCGGGCCTTTGGAAGCGTTGAGCATCTTGAACATGATGCCCGACGCGTCCGTGCATTTCCCCATGACGCCGCCGAGGGCGTCGATCTCGCGCACGATCTGCCCCTTGGCCACGCCGCCGATGGCGGGGTTGCAGCTCATCTGCCCGACGGCGTCGGCGTTCATGGTCAGCAGGCACGTCTTCAATCCGAGCCGCGCCGCCGCCATGGCCGCTTCGGTCCCGGCGTGACCGGCTCCGATGACGAGGACATCGAAATGGAAAGTCAGAGGCATGCTCAGTCACGGTTTCGGTTGGGTCGCCTGCGAAGTGACATTCTACCGTCCGGTGCGTCGATCCCCCCTTTTCCGCCATAAAAAAAGGGATCGAAACTTGCCATTCGGCCCGTTCCGATCCCCGGAGTTTAGCTGACGCGAATTAAGCCCCGACGAAGATATCGCCGGCGTAGTTCGCGTACGGTTGAATCGCACCGATGAACCCGAGCGAAACCCCGTCGAAGAAGTTCACTTGCGGCCCCGACGTGATGAGCAACTCCCGGTTACCGTTGCCGTTGAAGTCGCTGATCGAGATCCCCGGCAGGACGCCGCGGGGGTTCGGGATCGCGATCGGGCCCCGCACTCCGCCGTTGCTGGAATAGACGTTGACGAGGCTCAGTCCGTCGACCGTGATCCCGGCGGCGAGATCCGCTAGGCCATCGCCATCGAGGTCGCCGGCGGTGACGGTCACGCCGCCGTTGTACGGGATGCCGGCGAACGACGCGATGAAGCTATTGACTTCGACGCCGAAGCCGTTGAACACTTTCACGTGCGGGGCGATCGACCGCGCCCCGGTGACGATCTCGGAGCGACCGTCGCCGTTGAAGTCCCCGGCGGAAACGTTCACGCCACTCGGGGTCGGCGCCCCGTTCGCGTCGGTGTAGGCGAAGAAGCTGAGGAGTTCGGAGAGCCCGTTGCCGGAGAAGACTTTGACGTGCGAGACGCCCTCGGCGGCCCCGACGATAATCTCCGCGAGCCCGTCGCCGTTCAGGTCGGCGATTGCCAAGGTGACGCCGCCGAGGTAACCGAGGTCGAACGCGAAGAAGCTCGCGAGTTCCGACCCGTCGATGCCGTTGAAGACCTTCACGTGCGGGTTGCCCCCGGACGATACCGCCACGCCGATGTCCGCGATGCCGTCGCCGTTGACGTCTCCGGTCGCCACCACGACCCCGCCCAAGTAGTTGCCGAACGGGGTGAACTGCAACCGGGGATTCTGCGGATCGGCCGGTCCGTACACACGGATGTCCGCCAGCGTGCCGTTGCCGGACGAGGCGACGTATCCGGTGGTGATCCGGTCGTTATCGACGATGTTCACCGTCGCGGCGGTTCCCGGTTGGAAGGTGTACCCGGTGCCCGGCGTCAGCACGAGCGTGACGAACTGGGTGCCTTCGACTTGGCTGTCGTTCCGCGCGGTCAGGACGATGGTCGCGGTGGACGAACCGGCTAGGAACGTGACGCTGCCGGCGAGGGCGTCGTAATCGATGCCGTTCGCGGCCGTGCCTTCGATGCTGTAGGTGACCGTGAGGGCCACGCTGAGGTCGCCCACGCGGGTGAGCGTGAACAGACCGGAGTCCGGGGCTTGGAACGGGGCCACTTCCGCGGCGGTCGCATCGGTGGCGACAATGGTGATCAAGCTCGCCGGTGGCGTTTCGATGTCCGAATACGTGATCGCGGCGCGGTTGCCGAACGTGTAAGTCCCGCTGCCCGGTACCCCCCCGGCGAAGACCGTGCCGGTGGCGTTCGTGAAGTTGATTTCGAGCCTGTCGCCGGGGGCGGCGATCGGGGCGTTGCCGTCCACGTCGATCGGGGGCAGGCCGGGGTTGGTCTCGTCGATGCGGAAGGTTTCGGCGTCGGACGATCCGATCACCGTCACCGAGCCGACGGCGGAAGACAAACCGCTGTAGAACGACAGCAGCGGGCCGGCCCCGTTGCTTTGGATCGTGGCGTTGAGCACGCCGCCGGGGGTCGTCGAGAGATGGACGATGTCCGCTGCAGCGCTGCCGTCTTGGAAGCCGAGGGCGAACAGGTCGAGCACGAGGTCGACCACGCCGTTCAGCGGGACGAGGTTCTCAATGTCGGTGAAGTCCACAGCGCCGCGGTTGGTGAACGTGAACCCGCC
>JBBRUN010000558.1:0-3533 GCA_038247765.1 Gemmatales bacterium
GAGCCGTCGCCGCGAGCGCGGCCGTTACGGCTGCGGAAGTTTGCAGGAACGAGCGGCGCGTGGTGGCCATGGCGATTCCCTCGTGAAAAGGCGTGCGGATGTGCGATGGAGGCAGATTCGTCCCGTCGCGGGTCGGGGTCAATTATTTATAGCCCTCCCGCGGGCACTCGGCCTTCGGGCGTTGGATAAAGGGAAAGCTTTTCGATCTGTCGGCGCGCCTCGTCGCCGCTCAAGTGGAAGTAATGCAGCACCATTTTCGAGTCGCGGTGCCCCAGGAACGCCATCACCGTCTGCTCGCCCAGGCCCTCGGTGGCGCAGAGCGAGCAGAAGAAGTGACGGAAGGTATGGAGCCGACCGTTCGCGAAGCCGATCTCCCCTTTCGGCGTCGGATGCTCCGCCGCGAGCTTCCCGAGCACGTCGCGGACGAAGATGTTTCGCGCGGTGTCGGCCTTCAATCGCCCACCGTGAGGCCCGTGGAAAACGTAGCCATCCGGGCTCCGCGGGATCTCTTCCAGCACCGGTTTCAAAGAGGAATGGATCGGCAGCACCCGGCCGCGGCCCCCCTTGGTGGTCCGTTTGGCGCGCCCGCCCCGCTCCCGCGACCCCGACTCGTCGACCAAGCCGATGATGCCTTTGACCAAGTCGATGTCGCCCCAGCGGAGGTCGATCGCTTCGCCGATGCGCAGGCCCGTGTACGTGAGCGTCGC
This sequence comes from Gemmatales bacterium, assembly GCA_038247765.1. Taxonomy (GTDB): domain Bacteria; phylum Planctomycetota; class Planctomycetia; order Gemmatales; family Gemmataceae; genus JALHQU01. The sequence goes on from JBBRUN010000558.1 coordinate 708, forward strand.
GAGCACCCAGTGCAACCAGCGGAGTTCGGCCCGAGCCGCGGTGTACTCTAGGATCGAGAACACTTCTTCTTTGCTCCAGGAATACGCATCCGTCCCGAAGGGCTTCTTGAGGGACAGCGCGAGTTTCGATTCGGGCGGGAGCCGCTTTTGGTCGACCAAGTAACCGACGATCGTCTTGACCGTCGTCCCTTCCAAGTACAGCGTCCTAGGCGCGTAGCTTTCGTCCTCCAAGTGAGCGAGATAAGCGGTGAGGACGGCGTCGGTCACCCCGTTCCAATTCCCGATGCCCCTGCGGGCGAGGAAGGCCGAGAACTTGTCGAGGACGGCGCGGTAGCGATCCCGGGTCGATTTCCTCGGGCCGCCCGAGATGGCCGGGCGTCCCGCGAAATCTTCGTACAAGCGGCGACCGGCCGGTACGCTCAATTCTTCCCCGGCCGTCGGCTTCAAGTCGTCGGCTTCGGCCATGCCGTGCTCGACCGCCATTGCCAGATCGAGGCGACGCAAGTTCGCTTCGGCCTCGGCGCGGTCCTTCGTTCCGAGCGAGTGCCGGCCGAGATCGATCGCGTTGCTGCGGCCGTCGGCCCGATACACGCCGTTGCGGGTGCCGACGACCCAGATGTAGTAGCGGCCTTGGACCTTGCGATTTTTCGCGGGTTTGGACATGCGTTTTCTCTGGCGTTTAGCGTCGGGATTTGTTCCACTTGGGTCGGGGTCCGCGCAGTGTTTTGGTACTGACGGTCGGAGTCGACCGCTGTGCCGCTTCGCGGTGCCGGAGCAATCGTTCGATCGCTTCCGCGGGGAAGATCCGGCGGTGGCCCTTTCCGCCGAGTTGGACCGGGGAGATGACACCCCGGCGGATCAACCGTTCGATGGTACTGAGGGAGAAGGTCGTCGCGGCCGCGACTTCTCCGATCGTGAGGCAGGGCCGACCGTGAGTTTCCGAAAGATCTTCCCGCACGCCGTCCTCCGGAACTTCGGGCTTATTCATCCGTCATCCTCGCTCCAAGTCGCTTGACCGGGGCTCCGTGCGCCCGCGGTCGACATGGCTTGATGATGGCGGTGAACCGACCGATCACGTAGGGAAGTCTCGGGGGAAATTCTTACCCGCCGCAGCGCTCCGCGCACGGCTCACTTGAAAGGTCGAGCGATGGCCGAGACGAAAGGCAAGCGAGGCGCCGGGACAGTCGCTCCATCCGAGGCGTGGATCGGATTCGCCGCCGGTCACGCCGGCCATCGCTTTCTCGACTGCGATCCGCTGTACTCCATGATCAGGCCGCTCATCGATGCCCTCGTGAAGGAAGTCCCCGATTTTCTCATGGGTGAAGACGAGCGCTTCGAACGGGATTTGGCGGTGGCCAACACGTTCGGTTTTTTCCGCGGTCAGCCCTTGGGGTATTCCGGAGAGGAATGGGCGAAAATGGCCGGGGGGGAGGAGCACGCCTGGGAGGAAACCCGCCAATATTTCAAAGCGGTGGTGCGCGGCCGCGAACTGACGGCATATGAACATTCCGAGTTCTGGAATGCTTACCGGAAGCGCAAGAAGTTGATCACCACGACCGGGAATGCCTACCGGGGTTGGCTCGCGTCCGATAGTTGGTACGAGTCCGACCTCCGGTTCCTGAAGCGGGCTGTCGGGGACGCCGTAGACCGAAGGGGAGAGTTTCCCTATTTGAGCTTCGAGTACGTCACCGACGACAGGTCGGCGGGTTGTTGGTCGCCGCATCACCTGAAATTGTTCCGCGATTTCTATCGGAAATGGGGCTTGGAATCCTTGGCCACATGGGAATGGCCGCTGCCGATGCCTCCGGTCGTGGACCGTCCTGTGAATGTGAAACCCGCCGTGACCGATGCTGGACTGCACCTGCTCATCCCCTGGTACATGCTGCGGGGCGAGAAATTCGATCTCCAACATATCGTCAACGAAGTCCGCTTGACATCCTATCCCGATCACCTGCGCGATTGGATCGACCGGCCGAAAAAGAAGAGCGGGGATGCGTACGCCGAGATCCGCTTCTCGAAAATGTCGCATATCTACCACTGGCATCACTTGATTCTTCAGCGGCGCTACCCGGAGCGGTGTGAGGGGCGACTCGTAGAGATCGAGAGGGCCTTCGCAACGATCATGGGAATCGTTCCCGATACTGTCCGAAAGATCCGGTTGGAGTTGGCCCGGAAGCGGAAGTCGGTGGTCGAATACTCGGCCCGCTACGGCCTGTAAGGGGCGAGTGCGTTCGGGGATTCGCGGGCGGGCGAGCTCACGATCTCGGTTCGTCGGGGCCGGCGGGCGTCGTTTCGTTCGCAGCAGGCGGTCCATTCGTACGGGCCCGGCTTTTCCGGAATCGCGCCGCGACCAGCCTGCCGATGAGCTTGGCCAACGCCTCCACCTCGCTCGGCATCGGCGCCGAATTTGGCTCCCGCGGGGACGAATTTTCTCCGGCGCGTTCGGTCATTGTTCTCCTTCCGGAAAGTCGTTCGGGATTGAGTGGTCGACTGTTGCGACTCCTCCGCTGTAGCGGCAGCGGGGCGTCGTCGATCCGGGTCGAATACCATTCTGGTGGCTACGGAGCGGAAATTCGATGACCTCGATCCATTACCGCGCCTGGAACGAACGCTGTTCCGGTGTCGAGACAAACACGCCGGTGCGGTACTTGCGGCGGATCTTTGTCCCGATGAGGAAGGAAGCCGTCACGACACCGGCGTCGAGGCCGCAGAGGGCGGCCGCGTACTCCTGCGGCACGGCGTAACCGACGGCGGTCGCCAACGCGCCGACGATCAACGCCACGGCGGCGCAACGGATGACCGGCACATCGACGCGGAAGTTACGGA
>JBBRUN010000559.1:0-3529 GCA_038247765.1 Gemmatales bacterium
ATGGATGCAGAGCTTCACAGCGATTTTACGGAATCAGAAGTGGTAATTGTAAATCAAGAAGGCACTATATTTTCGGCTTATGATGGTTATATTGAGGGCAAAAATGTTACCTTACTTGAGGGCAAAAAAATTGTGCAACTTTGGCAAGCACTCGAAGAAGATTGGCCAGAAGAGCATATTTCAGAAGTAACTTTTGAATTTGAGCCGCATGCCGATGGAACTTTGATGAAGTTTACCCATAAAAACGTGCCTGAAAAAATGTTCAAATCAATTGAGCAAGGTTGGAAAGATCACTACGCACAGCGTGACCTGCGAAAACTGCTATCTGCAACACACCTCTTAGAATCGTTTCTACACACAATGAGAAGTTGCCGCGCGGAGCACCGCCCGCTTCCGTGTATGCTGGCGGATGTGGACTTCGCAAATTCGTAGCGGCTGGAACCATCGCTGTGCGTCAATCGGAGCGGAAAGCGCAAGCGCCCCGGCCAAGCCCCTCGAGTAGTTGGGAATGCCACCGATCGCCGCCAGTATCCTTCTGTTACCCTGCTAGTAGCGGCCGCCGGGGCGCTTGCGCTTCCCGCTCCGATCCGGCCCGCTACGAATACTCGATGTCTGCTCAATCCTTTTCGGAGCCATCGCCATGCAAGACCGCCGACATTTCCTCAACGACTGCGGCCTCGGCTCGATCGCCTTAGCCGGGCTGTTGAACGGCGACGCCCGCGCCGAGCGCAAGGATCCCCTCGCGCCGAAGAAGCCGCACTTCAAGGCCCCCGCGAAGGCGGTCATCTTTCTGTTCATGGCCGGCGGGCCGAGCCAACTCGAGCTATTCACGCCGAAACCCGAGTTGAACAAACTCCACGGCAAGCCGATCCCCAAGTCGTTCATCGAAGGCAAGCGCTTCGCCTTCCTCAAAGGAACGCCGACGGTGCTCGGGTGCGACCGCAAGTTCGCCAAGCACGGCGATTGCGGCATGGATTTGTCCGAGCTATTGCCGCATCACAAAGAGATCGTCGATGATGTGACGTGGATCCGCGGGATGAAGACCGACGTCTTCAACCACGGCCCGGCAAAGTGCTTCGTCAACACCGGCTCGGCCCAGTTCGGCCGGCCGAGCATGGGTTCGTGGCTGACCTACGGCCTCGGCAGCGAATCCGAAAACCTCCCCGGCTTCGTCGTGCTGCAATCCGGCCCGCGCGGCCCGCGCGGCGGTGCGGCGCTCTATTCCAGCGGCTTCCTGCCGAGCACGTACCAAGGCGTGCCCTTCCTCAAAGGGCCGGCGCCGATCCTCGATTTGAAGTCACCGCCCGGCGTCAGTGATCCCCAGCAGGGCGAGTTCGTCGGTGCCGTGCGCGACTTGAACAAACTCCGGCAGGCGGAAGTGCACGACCCCGAGATCGCGACACGGATCGCGGCCTACGAAACCGCCTTCAAGATGCAGACGGCCGCACCGGAACTGATGGACTTGTCGAAAGAGAGCAAGGAAACGCTGACGAAATACGGCGCCGAAGTCGGCAAGCCGTCGTTCGCGGGGAACTGCTTACTGGCCCGCCGGTTGGTCGAACGCGGCGTTCGGTTCATTCAGCTCTACCACACCGACTGGGATCACCACGGCGGCACCATCGACCTCGGCAAGTCGCTGGAGCAAGTCTGCCAAGAAACCGACCGAGCGAGCGCGGCCCTCGTGAAGGATCTGAGGGCGAAGGGGTTGCTCGATTCGACGATCGTCGTCTGGGGCGGCGAGTTCGGCCGGACGCCGATGGGCGAGCCGCGCGAGACTATCGGCCGCGATCACCACATCGACGCCTACACGATGTGGGTCGCCGGGGGCGGGTTCAAACGCGGGGCCATCCACGGGACGACGGACGACATCGGTTACACCGTGACCGATGGCGCGGTGCACGTCCACGATCTCCAAGCGACGCTGCTGCACCAGATGGGCCTGGACCACACGAAGCTGACGTACCGCTTCCAAGGGCGGGACTACCGCCTGACCGACGTGCACGGCAAAGTTGTGAAGGAGTTGCTGATATGATGCGCATCGTTCAATCGTCGCGCAGCATCGACTGCTTCGTCCGTTCGTCGGCCCGTTTGCGTTCGTCGTGCGGCACCAGATAGCCGTTGGTCCACTTCGGGCGCGGCGGCACTTTCGCATCGAGCAGATCGGTCTTCCATTCCTTGTCCGATTTCCGGGAGACGCCGGACATTTCGAATTCGTAATGGCTCAACGTCGGCCCGGCGTAGACGACGCGATCCTTGCCGTTGTCGATGGCGATGACCATCAGATCAACCCCGCCGACGCCTTGGTGCAGCACGCAACCGGGGTCGCCGAGCATCGGCGCCGGCACATCGGTGTGGATATCCGCGACGAGTCCGTCCCGATTCATGCACTCTTCCGGCCCACGGTAGAAGAGCGCCGTGTACCAGCCCGTGTATTGCGGGATACTGACGCAACTATCGGGGATGTGCTTGATCTGCATGACGTCTTCGAGGACTTTCTTCTCCTCGGCGGACAGCTCTTTTTGATCGAGTTGTTTCTGGGCGACGCCTTTCAAACGGCCCATCTGAGCGGCGAAGTCGCGGAAGAACTTCACCTGCTTGGCTTGCGTCGGTTTGACGGCGTCCGGGAACGGCGTCGCGTCGAGCAGATCGGCGGAGCGCTTCGCCATCGCTTCCATTTGAATCCAGAACGGGATCACCGGTTCGACGAAACCGGCCGGGTAATAGCAGAGTATGCCGATTGTGTACGACTGCTTGACGTACAAAATGGTGTCGTGCCGCAGTTGAGTCCACGACGCCATCTGCGTGTTGGTCTGCTTCATCGCCCACTCGCGGCCCTTCATCGACTCGGGCATCTTTTCGTCGGCCGGGGCCGAAAGCGTTCGCAGCGTCTTCAGCCATTGCAGGTAGATCGTCTCGTCCCACGCCTTCGCGTCGAGCCCGTCTAGGACGTTCCGCACAGCGGCGAGGTTGTGCTGGTACGGCCGGCGATCGCGGAATTTGTGGGGACCCTTTTCGATGCGCTCGACCAACTCGGGGACGACGTGGTTATTGCCAAGCGCGGCGAACGACACATCTAAGCCGCTGGGTACCCGGCGCTGGACAGCCTCGCCGTTCCAGTGCACATCGTCGAAAGCCCCGGCAAATATTTCGGAGGCGGGTAGCGAGTCGCGAATTCGGCCGGCGTAATCTGGCCGATCTTTTTGAGTTCCAGGTCGAACGCAGCGGAATATCCGAAGGGATCCGGCCCGGCCTTCGGCGGCGCCGCGGCGAGGTCGCCGGGTTGCGGGCCCGGTTCGCGCGGCGCGGGAAGCTGGAAAAACCAGCCGAGAGCCGCCAACAAGCCGATGGAGGTGAGCGCGATCCCGATTATCCCCAAGCGATTGAACACGGCGGAACCTCCGAGACGAGCGATCGGTACCCACGACTCTACGACGATTCGGCGAGCGGAAAGTTGCAAGGATTTTACATTGCGATGTGATCCAGACCCGGCCGAGAGCACGCCTAGCGGAATCTGTAAAGCTCGCTTGAA
>JBBRUN010000560.1:0-3526 GCA_038247765.1 Gemmatales bacterium
CTTCACCGCCGATCAAGGTGGCCCCTATTGCGGCGCGGCAGTGGGTGCGCTCATCGGCTGGCTGCGCAGCGAAGGCGTCGCCGGCACCGGGCAATCTTCGTGGGGGCCGACGGTCTTCGCGATGATGGATTGCCAAGAGGCTGCCGAACATCTGCTGGACCGAGCGACCGCGGCCGGATGGGATTTCGAGTCGGTTTCGATAACTCCAGCGAGGGTTTGAAATGATCAACCGCGACCGCCGCTGCGTCCACGTGGTGCCCGATGCCTTTCTCGGCGAAGTGATCGTGAGCTGGTTCGCGACCCACGGAATCGACGCCGAAGTGATGGACGGAGGCACCAACGGAGGGCTGGAAGGAATCACGTTTATGATGGGGGGCCTTCGTACAAGGGCATCGAAGTCTGGGTGCTGAACCCGGCCGACATCGAACGGGCGATTGCGCTCCTCGGCGAGAAGGCCTCCGAGGTCGCGGCGCTATCCGCCGAGCGCCGGATGCGTACCGGCTCGATCGAGGCGACGTGCGACGAGTGCGGCCGAGTGACGCCCTTTCCGGCCGCGCGGGCCGGCCGCACCGAGTCTTGCCCGCAATGCCATCGCTACATCGACGTCCCCGATCCGGATGCCCCCGTCGACGACGATTCCTGGCGCGCGCGGGAGGAGACCGATCCGCCGGAATAAAGCTCGCGGATTCAACTCAAACAAGCCCGGATGACGCCGACGAGCAATACGTCGGACGCCAATACCAACAGCGAGCACTTCACGACACTGTCGGTAGCAGCACGGCCCACGCCTTCGGAACCGCCATCGGCGCGGAGGCCGACCCAGCACCCCATCGCGCCGATGAGCGCGCCGAAGACCGCCGGCTTCAACCCGGCCAGCAGCACTTCCCATAGCCGATGGCCGAGCTCCGCTTCCACGGCCCCGCTGTATTTCGTCCAATTGCCGGTGCCGATGACGGCTTCGCCGACGAAGCTGCTGGCGATGGCGACGACCGCGACGAGCACGTGCAGCAGCGGCACCGCGAAGATACAGGCGAGGATGCGCGGGCCGACGAGCAATCTCTGCGGCGATTGCCCGAGAAGCTCGAGGGCATCGATTTGCTCGCCGAGTTTCATCGACGACAGTTCCGCACCGAGGCTCGCGCCGGTCCGCGCGGCGACGATCAACCCCGCCCCCACCGGCGCGAGTTCCAAGAGCACCGCCGCCGTGAGGACCGTCGGCAATAGGTCGTTGGCGCCTGGGAATTGTTCGAGAACGGCCCGCGTTTGCAACCAGATGACGGCGCCGAGAGCGAGCCCGAGCACGACGGCCATGGGTATGCCGCCGATGAAGACGGAATAAAACGGACGCAGCCAAAGGGACGGTCGCGGCATCGACGCGACGGCGGCCGCGAGACCGAGCCCCGCGAAGGAGTGAAACTGGGTGGGAACAATCTTGCCCATACGCCGGCTGTTCATGCGATCAAAACTCAGCGAGGTTAGCCGGGTTATTGGAATCGAGGATGTACTGTTCCGAAGCCATCAGGACAGCCGCTCCAGTGCCTCGTTGATTTGTTCACCCGTGTCATCGCCCGGCCAAGTTCCGCGCACCACTACGTCGAACGTCTTCCCGGCTGGTAGGGGGCGACCCTTACGCAGGTAGGTCAACGCTTCGGTCCGGTCGGCCAGTTTTTCCTCCGGCGTCCGGTCTATCAGCTTGTTCACCGCCGCGGTCAACGCATCCGGATTCCCGGCGGCGTCGATGGGCGGAGCTTCCACTTTTGCGTGGGGCATGGTTCGTCTCCTCGGTTCGCTTCGATTCTATCTTACACCGCCGGCGCGGTACAATTCCCGTAACCCTGGGAGTTCCCGTCATGCTCCGCTTCGCTTGCTTGGTAACCACATTGATCGCATCCGCAACCGTCGCCGCCGAGCCGGCGGAGTTCGCCACTTTGCCGGACCTCACGTACGCCACCGTCGGCGACGACAAGATGAAGCTCGACCTCGTGGTGCCGAAAGGGCCGGGGCCGCACCCGTGTGTCGTCTGCTTCCACGGTGGGGCGTGGAAGGCCGGCAACCGCAAGGATCTCACAAAGCCCTCGCTGTTGTCCCTCGGCGGCGACTCGAAAGTGAAGGAGTTCCGACTGTTGGAAATGCTGGCCCGGAAGGGGTACGCCGCGGCGAGTGTGTCGTACCGGTTGGCGCCCGAGAATAAGTTCCCGGCGCAGATCGACGACGCCAAGACCGCCGTGCGATTCCTGCGGACGAACGCGAAGAAGTACGACCTCGACACCGAGCGCTTCGCTTCGCTGGGGTTCTCGTCGGGCGGGCACCTCGCGGCGCTGCTCGGCGTCACCGATTCGACCGCCGGGTTCGACGGCAAACTCTATCCCGGCGTGTCGAGCCGGGTGCAGTGCGTCATCGACTACTTCGGCCCGACGGATTTGTCGCTGTTCGCCCAGACGCCGGCGCTGGAAGACATCTTCATGGTGCCGCTGCTGGGGAAGGAATGCCGCACCGATGCGAAGCTGTACGCGAAGGCGTCGCCGGTGGAGTACGTGACGAAGGCCGCGCCGCCGACGCTGATCATCCATGGGAATCTCGATTTCATCGTGCCGATCATCCATTCGGAGCGCTTCCACGCGAAGCTGAAAGCGGCCGGGGTGAAGACGGAATTCCTCGTGATGAATGGCCGGGGCCACGGTTGGACGGGCGATGACAACGAGGCGTCGGCGAAGGCGTTCGTCAAGTTCCTCGACGAGAATTTGAAGAAACCGAAATGAACGTGCGGGAACCGTTCAGCGCGAGTGTACCGACGATTTTTGGAGGTTTTCGTAGGGCGGGTGGTTCCGAAGACTCCACCCGCCCTAAGTCCTCCAGCCCATTTTGTTTATAGAAATCCAAGAATCGTTGCCATTGGTTCGAGTTTTGGCATGCCCTTTGAGCCAACTTTAGCTTTTAGCTTTCGGTCGTTCTGCACACCCCCCCTGCCGAAAGCTGCGAAAGCTCCGAAAGCTCCGAAAGCTAAACCGAGTCTTGCACCCACCCGCACACCCTTCGCCGCATTCTCCTTGACCGAATTCCGCATCGACGATATTTCTCCGGCTCTACGACTCGAACGACCGCAAGGGGATCGTCCATGGATGGGCGGCGCGGGCTCTGTTGGATCATGCTCATCGCGCTGGTCGCCTGCGGCCCCGGTTGCCTGTGGTTTGGCCCCAAACAAGCCCAACATGCGAAGAAGGCCGTCGGCCCGCCACCGGCGACCGTCTCACCCGATGGCGAAACGCCGCTGACGTACCATACGCGCTTGATCGACCAACCCGCGGGGAGCTTCTATTTGAACTCCGGGCTGTGGGACGACGCCATCAATCCGCTGAACCACGAACAGACGACTCTGCTGGCACTGAACGGGATCCGCATCGGCGTCGTCGGTAGCCAGCCGCCGGCGGAACTCGAACGGCTCGCCACCTCGGACGCGACCTGCCTCAGCCCGATGCTCCGCAGCGGCTCCGTCGGCCGGCCGCGCGTCATCCCCGTGAACGGCCCC
>JBBRUN010000561.1:0-3509 GCA_038247765.1 Gemmatales bacterium
CGGTGTGACGCCATTCCCGTACCGGAGTCACGCCGAGCGTGACCTACGAAAACGACTCATCCCGAAGAAACTCCAAGAATCGTCGCTACAGATTTAGCTTTCGGAGCTTTCGCTGCTTTCGCTGCTTTCGCTGCTTTCGGCGGGGGGGGTCTGCAGAATGACCGAAAGCTGAAATCGAGTATTGGCTGAAAGGGCATGGCAACGATTCTTGAATTTTAACATAATGGGCCGGAGGCCGTAGGGCGGGTGGAGTCATCGGAACCCGCCGCGCGCGTTCCGAGAATCGTTGCGACACCCTTTTCCGGTTGACCCGACGTGCGATTCCGGGGATTATGCTATTTCCTACCGCTGAGGCTCTTCACCATGGTCCGAATATTCCCCGTGGCACTTTTCACCTTGCTCGGCGGGTTCGCCACTGCGGCGGACGTGAAACTGCCGGACGCCATCAAGGTCGATAAAGAAAAGAAGACGGTCACCGTCGATGCCAAGGTCGCGCCGCGCAAGCTGGCGCACTTGGAACAATCGTACCCGATCGAAGTGATCGCCTGCTGGGGCTACATCAAGGACGCCAAGCCCGGCGACAAGAACGGCAAGAAATCGCATGAGACGATCGTTACCATCGACGTGATGCCGAGCGAGGTCGCCGCGGCGATGGAGCAACTCGGCATCAAACCGGGTAAACCGGGCATCGGCGAAAGTGCCAAAGTGGAAGGGCCGGACGTCAACATCTACATCGACGTGCCCCAAGGCGATGGCCCGGCCAAGCGTTACCCGCTGGACAAAATCCTCGTCGATCCGAAAACGAACAAGCCGATGCCCAAAGGGGTGAAGTTCAAATTCACTGGCTCGGCCCCCGCGAAAGCGGAGCCGGGCAAAGTCGCCAAGGAGTTCGGCGCCGACAACACCGGGACGCTGATCATGATCTTCCCCGTCGACGCCGAGACGGTGTTCCAATCCACGCTGACAATGAAAGAAGAAAAGTACCTCAAGCTCGATGTGAAGAAGGACACCCTGCCCAAAGAAGGCGATCCGGTCAAACTCGTGCTCGAGGTGGGCAAATAACCATGCGAAAACTCTCCCTATTGCTCTTGGGCGGCGTCGGCTTGACCGGTTGCGGCGATTCCCCATCGGCGCTGCCGGCGACGGAAGCGACACTGGTACAAGCCGCGCCGACCTTGCCGCCACCGGCCACGAAATCGGATGCGATCATCCCGACCGTCTCGCAACAACCGAAGCCGGTGCCGGTGGAACCAGTGTCGAAACTGCCGGACGACTTGGGCGGCAAAGCGGTGCAAAAATCGCTGATGCCGACTCTGAAGATGCCGAAAGACTTGGCCGGCCCCACGGCCCCGCGGCCCCGGCTCACTCCTCTGGATCGAGGCGAACTCCCGGCTCCACCAATCGCCATCGCCATGCCATCGACGCCGAATTCGAAGACCAAGCCGGCGAAGCCTTCTCCGCCCTCGGAGCTTGCTCCGGCCGATTTGGGCCAAGCCGCAGCGGAAAATTTGACCGCCGTGAAGTTCGCCGAGAAGCCCTTGGTTCGCGCCGATCGGCCGCAGAACGCCGGCGCCGCCGACGTGCCCGGACTGGCCCGGCAGTTCACCGAACGCGCGTCGGTGGACGATCCGACCGCCGAGATTTCAGCCGGCAAACTAATCGACACACTGTTCCCGTTCCCCATCGGCACGCTGCCGTTCCTCAAGCAGTCGATTCCCGATCCGTTCGAATTCGCCGAACATTTAAAGGGCAAATTTCCTCGCGACACCGAGTTCGGCACGGTGCCCACGGTAGTGCCACCGGAAAAAAAATAACCGGTGGTTTGACAAAGCTAATACACTGTCTTCGAATCGGACACATCAAGTCGCGGAGGTCGGGCAGTGAGCGTCCAGCTTTCCGACAGCGACTCTCGCCGAAAAACAAAACAATCGCTGGGCGAGCCGGGGGAAACTCCGGCGACGAACAGTGTGGATGACCGTTTGACGCTGTCGTTCGACGAGTCGGAGCCGACACCGGCACTACCGCTGCCCCTGTTCGTTTTGGGTCAATATCGGTTGATCGAAAAGATCGGCCAAGGCGGAATGGGCACGGTCTACCGGGCGTTGCATATCCGATTGAAAAAGCCCTTTGCTGTGAAGATTTTGACCGCAGCGCGGATGTCCGACCCCAAAGCGGTGTCTCGGTTCTTGCGCGAAATGGAAGCCGTGGGGCGGCTGGATCACCCGAATATCGTCCGGGCGACCGACGCCGGGGAAGTCGGCGGCATCCACTACTTGGCGATGGAATTGATCGAAGGGATCGACCTCGCCAAGCTGGTGAAGGTGTGCGGACCCCTGCCGATTGCCGAGGCATGCGAGCTCGTGCGCCAAGCCGCGTCCGGGTTGCAATCGGCCCACGAGCGCGACCTCGTCCACCGGGATATCAAGCCGTCGAATTTACTGTTGTCGAATCTCGGCCACTTGAAAATCCTCGATCTCGGCTTGGCTCGGTTGATCGAGCCGGAGCCGAACCACCGCGAGCTATCCTGGAGCGGGCACGTCCTCGGCACCCCCGATTATATGGCCCCGGAGCAATGGGATTCGGGCCGCGCCGCCGACATCCGCTCCGATCTCTACAGCCTCGGTTGCACGCTCTACGCGCTGTTGGCGGGGCGTCCGCCTTTCGGCACGGCCGACTACGATTCGAACACGAAGAAGATGGCCGCGCACCTCCGGGATACCGCCGAGTCGATGTCCACGCTGCGTACGGGATTACCGCAGGGCGTGACAGTCATCGTCGATAAATTGCTGGCGAAAGATCCGGCGAAGCGATACGCGACGCCTTCGGCTCTGGTGGTTGCACTGGAGAAGTTCGCGGCCGGCGCGGACTTGAAATCGCTCGCCGAGCGGGGCGTTCGCAATCTTCAACGCGCGATCGACGAAACCCGCACCGTGCCAGCATCCCCGGCCGGAGTTTCGCCGCGGCGCAGCCGGCGAGTCGCGATGGCGACCACCGGTGCTGTTGTCGCGATATTGTTCGCGGCGGTATTGGGCGTCTGGTTCTGGCCCGCCTCCGGTTCTGCGAATGCGACCCCGACGACAAATTCGGCCAGTGCAACGAAGCGCGAGCCGGGCGTCTGGTACGACCTTCTCGACCGAGAACCGACCGCGGTCGTTTGGCCGAAGGAAAACGAGAACTCACGTTGGGCCTACGACCCGACCAAGAAAAGTTTGTTCGTCGATAGCATCGGCTTCGCGATGCTGGAATTGGGTCACGTCGACAGCGCGAGCTTCGACTTGGAAGCGACGGTGTTGCAGAATCCGTGGTCAGGCCATTTCGGTACGTATTATTTCGGAAATAGCAAAGGCGACGAAATCCGAGCTCAGGTATTGGGCCTCGAACGAATCGCCGATCAACAGAAGCCGAACCCCGCTCGAATGCTCCGGGGCAAACTGGAATTTACCCACCCGACGCATCACTACACGACTCGCCAAGCGTTGGAAGTAATGCCAACACCGGGTTCGCGTGAG
>JBBRUN010000562.1:0-3504 GCA_038247765.1 Gemmatales bacterium
CAGATGCGGAAGAGACGAGGGCGAACGCCTTGACCAACTTCGGCGGCGTGATCCTTTGCGGTGGGCAATCGACCCGGATGGGCCGACCGAAGGCATGGCTCCCGTTCGGAGAGGAAGTCCTCTTGCAGCGCGTCGTGCGGATCGTTGCCGAGGTCGTTGAACCGGTCGTCGTGGTCGCGGCGGTCGGCCAAGAATTGCCGCCGTTGCCCGATGGCGTCGAAATCGTCCGCGATGTCCACGAAGCCAAAGGCCCACTCGCGGGGCTCGCGGCGGGGCTGGCGGCGCTAGCCGGCCGCGTCGATGCCGTGTTTCTGTCGTCCTGCGATGTGCCCTTCTTGAAACCGGAGTTCATCGGCACGGTCTTCGACAACTTGGGAGCGCACGATATCGCGGTGCCTTGGGTCGGAGGCTACCCCCATCCGCTGGCGGGCGTATATCGACTCTCGGTGTGGCCGGTCGTGGGTCGAATGCTGGACGAAGAGCGATTGCGGCTGCGCGATCTGCTCGGGGAAGTGCCGACGCGGTTCCTAGGGGCCGACGCCTTCGCCGAATTGGAATCGCTCGTGAACGTCAACACGCCGGAACAGTACGAAGCCGCCTTGCGAAACCTCCTCGGGTCATCCATGCATCCGCACAAGCCTAGCTACGACCGCCACGCCGGCACCGCCGACAACCAAGCCTTCATGAAGCGCATCAGCCGGCAGAAGATCGATCCGCCCGCGATCCAACCCGGTGTGAACGCGGCCGACCTCATCGACTCCGCCTTCCTCAGCTACAATGGCGGCCGCTTGCGCGAAGGCTGCCAGCTTTACGCCCAGCGGATGCTCGCGCCCGATTGCACCGTCGGCCTCGCGCTCAGCGGGGCGCTCACCCCGGCGGGCTTGGGCATGAGCTGCTTGGTGCCACTCGTCGAAGCGGGTTTCATCGATTGGATCATTTCCACGGGGGCGAACCTTTACCACGACACGCACTACGCCCTCGGCATGGACCTGTACCAAGCCGGGCCGAATCTGCCCGACCTCGAACTTCGCGAGAATCAGGTCATCCGCATCTACGACATCATCTTCGACTACGAGAACCTGCTGGGCACCGACAAGTTTTACCGCACTCTGCTACGCGGTGACGCCTTTCAACACACCTTCAGCAGCGCCGAGTTCCACGCCCTCGTCGGCAAATATTTGAACGAGCGCGAACAGCAGACCGGAGTGAAAGGGAAGTCGCTACTGGCGGCCGCATACCGCTGCGGTGTGCCGATCTACACCAGCAGCCCCGGCGACAGCAGCATCGGCATGAACATCGCCGCGCTGCAACTGGAAGGTTACAAATTGACCATCGATCCGTTCCGCGATGTGAACCAAACTGCGAGCATCGTCTGGGAAGCCAAGGCCACGGGCGGCACATCGGGCGTCTTTATTTTGGGGGGAGGTTCGCCGAAGAACTTCATGCTGCAGACGGAGCCGCAAATTCAGGAAGTGCTGGGCCTCGCCGAATCGGGCCACGACTACTTCTTGCAATTCACCGACGCCCGCCCGGACACCGGCGGCCTGAGCGGCGCCACCCCGAGCGAAGCGATGACCTGGGGCAAAGTCGATCCGGACAAACTCCCCGGCACCGTCACCTGCTACGTGGACAGCACCCTGAGCCTGCCGTTGATTACCGCTTACGCCCTCAGCCGGACGAAGCCGCGGGAACACAAGCGCTACCTGGACAAGCTGCCGGCGCTGACGGCGAAGCTGGAGGCGCGGTACGCGGAGATCCGCAAGGAGCGGGGGGAGTAGCAGTGTTATAATTCTGGTGAATCACAAGGCACTGGAGATGTTGAGATGGCCCCGACAGTACAAGATCTTGGCATCGACCGCTTGAGCGTCGACGAGCGGATCGAACTCGCCCATGCAATTTGGGATACCATTCCCGCAGAGTCGCCCGCGCCGCTGCTCACGGAAGGTCAACGCGGGGAACTGGAACGGCGCTTGGCGGAGCACGAGGCCAACCCGACCGATGTCGTGCCGTGGGAGCAAATCCGGGCCGAGGCTCTCGCCCGGTGGAAGGCATGAAACGCGAACTGGTGTTCCGCCGCGCCGCTCGGTCGGAGTATGACGCGGCGGGCAACTGGTACGAAGAACGCCGGGCTGGCCTCGGCGGCGACTTCACGGCAGCCGTGCAGAACGTCTTGGATCGGATCGCCGTTCAACCCGATTTCTACGCGGATGTCTGGAGCGGCGTCCGAGAAGCCATCGTCAAGGGCTTCCCGTATTGCGTGTACTTCTTCGATGAGCCGGGGCGCGTCGTGATCCTATCCGTGTTCCACTCCGCCCGTGATCCGGACAACTGGCACAGCCGAATCGAACTTTTTATCTTCGCGCTGCTGAAGAAAACTCTCGCGAGGTCGTCGGCGTCAGCCCAATCCACCGCCCGGACTGCGAAGATATACATTCGTCCGTGAACGTAAACGACGTGGACGTATCCTTTGCCGTCTTTCGTCTTGGATTTCTCCGATTCGATAAGCAGCATCCAGGTTTCCCACATTCGCCGCAAAGGCCGCGGGAGACATCGGGGCGACAGTGACTTCCAGCGCTCGCCTCCGTTTTCCATCGATCTTCTGTGCGACCAAGCCCGCTGCAGGAGATGTCTCGTCATCGGATTCGGGCTTGCCGAGTGAATCTTGCGAATAGACAGAGAATGCGGCCTTCTCATACCTTGTCCAACCTGCAGGAACCACTGGCACCTGAACCGGTCCACCCGTCCCGTCTGTCGTCTTCGTCTTCGTCACCGCGGTCCCCTCCTTCTCACAGATGGCGACTTACCAAATCATCGCCCCGAGGAATCCGAGAGCGAACACCGCGCCGACGCCGCCTAGCACAAAGATCATCGGGTTCGATTTCTTCTTCGCGGCTTTCTTCCCCTTCCGCTTCTTCGGAGCTTCGTCTTCACCCGCCTCGTCTGCATCGTCATCCGCGATGATCGCCTTTTTCTTCCCCTTGCGCGGCGCTTCGTCTTCCTCATCGTCTTCGACCGCGACCCGCTTCGATTTCTTCAACGGCTTGCGCGGGGCTTCGTCCTTCTCGTCGTCATCACCCTGCGTGAAAACGAACGGCTCGCTCTTGGCCGCGATGGGTGCGGCCGCAATCGGCTTCGCGGCGACCGGCTTGGGCGGCTCCAGTGACGACGGATCGACAAATTCGAAGTCGCCATCGTCCGCAGTGGCGACCGGCACGGCGATGATCGCTTGGCAGTTCTTGCACTTCACCTTCTTGCCAGCGGCGGCATCCGGGGCGCGCAGATTGACTTGGCACGAACCGCAAACGACGGGAATCGGCATAGTCCACCCGGCGCGACATACTGATGATGTACCGACTGGCTCAGTTATGCGAACAGTTCTTTCACCGGCTCGCCCAGATCCAAAGCTTCGATCGGCCGGCCGTCCGGCGTGCGGAGTTCCTTGCGCGGGTTGACGCCGAGCGCGTCGAGGATCGTGAAGCAGACGTCGGCCGGGGCGACCGGGCG
>JBBRUN010000563.1:0-3487 GCA_038247765.1 Gemmatales bacterium
AGGTCGAGCACCGGCCCGATCCGCTCGAACCGCCGCAGCACCCGCCGCACCGTCAGCACGCCGTCGTCATGGAACTCGTCCCGCGACACCAGTGTATCGCACCCGTCGCCGTACGTCTCGTAGTCCTTGAACGCCTCGATCGCCTTCGACCCCCACGGCCCGACGATCGGCGTCCCGGCCACGAAGCAGACCCGGAACCCCATCCGGTTGAGCTGGTTGGCCACCCGGTCGTGCGTCTCCTTATGGATCTTGGCGAGGCCGCCGTGGACGGCGATGCTCAGCGGCTTGTTCACCGCGTAGAACGCCCCTTACCCAGGCCCTGCCCACCAGACCCCCGCGCCACCGGCGTTATTCCACACCGACACGTCGTTCCTTGTTAAGCACTGCTGTTACGATGATGGCGATCTCTGCTGGATTTTCGCTCTAACCTGTTCCCGTGACTGCTCGCAGCGGTGAATCCACCTTGTTGCGTCAATTTCATCCTGTTCTATGTTGGCTTCATTCGGTTCAAAGTGGTCAATCGGTGACTGTGGCTCGGCGCGACAACAAGGTACGTTTGGGAACACCCAGCCAGGGGGCTTTCCTCTTGCAAGGAAAGTGCAACCCTCCGAAGGCGATCTATCCCAGTCGAACAGATGCGAACCCCACCAAAAACAGTACCTCCGGGGACAGGTCTCCGTGCTGATTGTTGAACCGCGCTGAATATCTTCAGCGAGCGGAAGTGTAAGCCTCTCGCTCACGACTCGGCGTGCGTGTGGGTCAACCTCATTGGGCATCAGAGACCTCCTTTGCCGGTTGGAGTCGTCCATCCCGGTCTAATCCAGGTTCCGTGAGCGACGCTGTCCGGCGTCCGCCAGTAGTGGACCTCAAGTCGTTCGCCGAACCCGTCGAGCCACCGTTCGAGTATTTTCTGAGTCCCGGCGGGCAGTTCCTTTGAAACCTGTTTGGAACCCAAAGCACGAAGGCTATCGAAATCCCAACCGTACCCCTCCCCGTCGATTGGATGGGTGACGCCTCTCTCTTGCCAGATGTTTGGATTACTTTGACTCTCATGGATCGTTTGTGGGGTGTGGCGACCTTCGGATCCCAGTCGAACTGGACCTCCTGCACCAGCCGTATCCACGGCTTCGTGGAACATCCCGTGCCGATTGAGCAGCGCCCGCGCTTCTTCTTGCGTTGCACCGTAGTACTTCAGATACTGTTCGACTGACTCGCGCGTCCCGGCCGCTTCTCCGTTGATGATCCGCGCAACACGAGCGGCTTCTTCCGAAGGCATGTCCCTCGCAATGGCCAGCACGTCGTCCGGACCACAGCCGTTGTGCGCCCACACCGCCCAGCCCCACTCGTCGCAGCCGACGAAGTAGGTGTGGTGGTCGGCCACGCTCAAGTTGTAGACGGTAGCCCAGACGCCGGTGTCCTCGACCGCCTCGACGGTGACCCACCCGCCGCAGCGGTGCAGGTGTTACAAGATCGACGGGCCGAGACTGGAATCGAGAAACCTGTGGCTGAGGCTTCACCGGCCTTCCAGGGGCGGGCAAGGCCGGGTGCATGTGCGTGTGCGTGGCCTGGTTCCATCCTACCCCCGGTGGACCACAGACACCCCTGCTTCTTTTTTCGGTGGTCACCCCGTCAGTTCCACTCCCACCAGCGAGTTTCTTCGCCGGTGTGGTCATCCTCGTGGTTTTCCGGCTCGTGGTTGTCTTCGTAATCGTCGGGCCGCGTCTGAATCTGGTCTCCGGGCTTGATGTTCTCGAAGGGCACCGAGCCATTCCACGTCCGAATCAGAGTTCCAGCAACGAAGCCGAGGAAGGGGTAGTTGGGGCGTGGCTGGTCCGGCATCGGTCGCTCTACTGGAGGGAGGGGAATACAAGCATTTATTCGCCTTCGCTCTTGATCACAGTACATCCTGCGGATTCGTCGTGCCTGAGCAGACATCCACAAAAGACTTGCCGACCTCCACCGATTGCTTGTATCGCAGGCTGCCCAAGCTTGCAAACAAGATCGGATACTCACCTTTCTTCGGCTTTTGCCTCATGTCGAACAGGTAGACGTGCCCACTTCCACTGAGAGCGAACGGCACAGACTCCGGCATGTATTGGGGGATGTGATATCCGATCAGATATTGGCGGATATCGTAACATGCTAAGAAGGGGTCAAAGTGGCGGTCATCGTTGAAAAAAGACCCGCCGTTTGACCAGTGGAGGAAGTCTAAATAACTCGGCGGAAGCGACTTGCTCGGAAGTTGCCATAGGGTCGGGTCGAAGGGACGATACTGATCATAGAGAGGATCGCCCGGCGGAAAGGGGTTCATTTGTGAACTGACGATAGCTGTCAATTCCTCATCCGAGAGAGGAGTCGTCAGTGCCGCGAGTGCTTCAGCGAGGTCTTCGTCGGAAACACCCGCCGCCGGGTATTTCGTTTTGAAGACCTGCGACCAGTCAATGCTCGTTTTCATGGCTCGTGCTGCCCCTATTGGGGGTTAGTATCCGGGCACTTTTGTATACGACACGCCAAGAGCATCGAGCATACCGTACTGCTGTTGCAGAACCTTCTTGACCGTGGGTTTGCTGAAGCCAGCGGCTTTGAAATCAGAAGCGGTGTAGCTTAGCTCTTGGCCGAGCGTCGAACTCCACGAACCATGCCCCCCGGCCTCCCGTGCAGCCTGTCGAGCATTCTGCAAATTGCTGATGGTTGTGTGTGCCAAAGTCCCGTGCTTCCCAGGCACTATAGTGGACCCCGGAAACTGGACCGCCGGTTAAGCTACTGCCGGCGGCTCCCGGAGGGGACATCATGGCGGGCAAGCGGAAGACGCACACGGCCGCGTTCAAGGCCCAGGTGGCACTCGCGGCGGTGAAGGGGGACCGCACGGTGAACGAGTTGGCCGCCCACTTCGGCGTCCATCCGACCCTCATCCACGGGTGGAAGAAGCAACTGCTCGGCGGGGCCGAGGCGGTGTTCGCCGGGGCCAAGGCGAACGCCCCGGCCGACGATCGCACCGCCGAACTGTTCGAGCGGATCGGCCGACTCAAGGTGGAGCTCGACTGGGTGAAAAAAAAGCTTCCCCGTTCGGCTGACCAACTGCGTCCGCTGATCGATCCGAGTCACCCCACGTTGAGCGTTCGACGACAGTGCCAACTGATCGGGCTGACCCGGTCCAGTTACGACCTCCCGCCGACCGAGGAATCGGCGGAGAACTTGGCCCTGATGACGCTCATCGACCGCCAGGACACGGCGTGTCCGTTCTACGGCAGTCGGCGGATCGCGGCCTGGCTGAGGCGGAACGGCCACGCGGTGAACCGCAAGCGGGTGCGGCGGCTGTTGAGGATTATGGGGCTGGAAGCCTTGTATCCTAAGCCGAAGTTGTCGCTGACGGACCGACGTCACCGGGTCGTAACGCTTCAGCCTTCTGAACGGGCCTTGTCCGGTAGCGGTGGCAGTTTCCCGGTCGTCGCGTAGATTCGCAGAGCATCGACGAGCGTACTCATCG
>JBBRUN010000564.1:0-3479 GCA_038247765.1 Gemmatales bacterium
ACCCGGCAGGAGTTCATCGACCTCGTGCGGTTCCTGAGCGAACTCGGCAAGGGGCCCTACCTCGCGCAGCCGGGAAAAGTCGTGCGGACCTGGCAAACTGTGCTGCCGACGAAGGAACTCTTCACCGCGGTCACGCGGGATCGGCTCGGAGCGATAGCCACCGACACGACGCTGTCGTGGGCGCCGGTCTATTCCATGGTCGGCGGCGATCTACCGACGGCCGACCTCGTGAAGTGGAATATCGGCCAAGGGCCATTGCAAGCAGGAGCGAAGTTCCAACTCGACTGCACCACGGCCGGGAAGGTCGCGCTCAAAGTGCCGAGCACCACGGGCCTGCAAGCGTGGCTCGATGGGGCACCGCTCGATTTGAAAGCCGAGACGATCCTGAACCTGTCGGCGGGGATGCACACCGTGACGTTCAGCGTGAAACTCGACGAGCGAAAGGTACCGCTGCGGGTCGAGTTGGACGAACTGAAGGATTCGCCGGCCCGAGTGCGCATTGTCGGCGGGAAGTGACGCCGGTCGTCATTTTCTCGGTGTGGTACGGGTGTTGCTTATCGCAATCGTCGATTCGCAACCCCGAACCGCACCGAGAACTCACGATGAAAGCACTCTGCTGGCACGGCATCGGCGATGTCCGCATCGACACCGTCCCCGATTCCGTCATCGAACAACCGACCGACGTCGTCATCCGGGTCACCTCGACCGCGATCTGCGGATCGGATCTGCACCTTCTCAACGGCTACCAGCCGACCATGGAGCAGGGCGACATCTTGGGCCACGAGCCGATGGGGGTCGTCGTCGAAGTCGGCAGCAAAGTGACGAAGCTCAAGAAAGGGGATCGCGTCGTCGTCCCCTTCACGATCTCTTGCGGTTCGTGCTTTTTCTGCGCCAAGTCTCTGTATGCCGCCTGCGATACCACCAACCCCAACGCGATTATGGCCGCCAAGGCCATGGGGCATTCCCCGGCGGGCCTGTTCGGATTCTCGCACTTGGTCGGCGGGTACGCCGGCGGCCAAGCCGAGTATCTCCGCGTTCCGCACGCCGATGTCGGGCCGATCAAAATCGAATCGGGCCTGCCCGACGAGAAGGTCTTGTTCCTCTCGGACATCTTCCCGACCGGGTACATGGCAGCCGAGAACGCGGGTATCGAGAAGGGCGACACAGTCGCCGTATGGGGCTGCGGCCCCGTGGCCCAGTTCGCCATCAAGAGCGCGTGGATGCTCGGGGCCGGGCGGGTGATCGCCATCGACTGCGTCCCCGAACGATTGAAAATGGCCGCGGAACACGGTAAGGCCGAGACCATCAACTTCGAAAAAGCGGACGTCTACGAAACTCTCCAAGAGATGACGCGCGGGCGCGGGCCGGATCGTTGCATCGACGCCGTCGGCTGCGAAGCCCACGCGGCGGGGATGCTCGGTTCGATTTTGGACTCGGCGAAATCGACGGTCGGCTTGAGCATGAATCGCTCGCACGTCCTCGGCGAAGCGATCATGAGCTGCCGCAAAGCGGGGACGATCTCGGTTCCGGGTGTCTACACCGGCTTCCCGGACAAAATCCCCTTCGGTGCCTTCATGAACAAAGGCCTGACGATGAAATCGGGGCAGACGCACGTCCAGCGCTACCTGAAGCCGTTGCTCGCCAAGATCGAAAACGGCGAGATCGATCCGTCGTTCGTCATCACCCATACGGTGCCGCTCACGGACGCCCCGGAAGCTTACAAGAATTTCCGGGACAAAAAAGACGGCTGCATCAAGGTCGTCTTGAAGCCGTGACCCCGTCGGAGGGTGAGGTCGGTGGGAAGTGATGGCGACAGGCGGGCGATCCCGACTAAAATAGTTCTTATCGCCCGATGCCGTTCCCGCGAGCCGATGCCATGACCGAGACCCTGCCCAACACACCGTTCCGGCTCCCGACCGTCCGGCGTGCCTCCCTGTTCGCCGCGCCGGTGTTATTGATCGCGGCGGTGGGCTGGTCCGGATTCCGAGCTTGGGCGGAACTGCCAAACCAACCGTCCGGGCCGTATTCCAACTCCGGCTTGGCATCGGGCACTTCCCTGCCCGATGCCGATGTCGAGAACCCGGATGGCTACAAGCTCTTTCAATTCCACTGCGCCAATTGCCACGGCGCCCGAGGTGATGGCGTCGGACTCGCCGGGCTGAATCCACGCGCCCGCTACTTCGGGTACGACAAATTCAAGTTCATCAGCACCCTGAACCCGGCCAAGACCGGCGGCGGCATGCCGACGGATGACGACCTCTACCGTACCATCAAAGGGGGCATCGCCGGTTCGCCGATGCCTTCGTTCAGCCATTTGCCCGAGCAGCAATTGCGGGCGCTCGCGGAGCAAGTGCGGAAGTTCGTCCGCGTCGAGGTGATCGTCCGGCGCATGAAAGACATCGTGAAAGCCAAGGCCGATGCGAGCGAAGAGGGATTCGACGAGAAATCGGACTGGAGCCCGGTCGCCGTGGAACGGATGCGCCTGATGGCCGTGAAGGAAGTCGAAGCCGGGCTGAACTTCGAACTGCCCGAACCCTTCCCGGCGAGTTCGATGGAGGCCGTGGCGCGTGGGGAATTGGTCTTTGCGAAAGCGGCGTGCGTCTCGTGCCACGGTAACGACGGCAAAGGGGACGGTCCGCAATCGAAGGATCCGAAGTTCCTCAACGAGAACGGCACGCGGGCCTTCCCGCGCGACCTGACCGCCGGGCTGTTCAAAGGCGGCGGCGACCCACACCACCTCTACTCCCGCGTCTTCCTCGGCATCCCCGGCACCCCCATGCCGATGAGCGGTCTCACCTTGAAGCAACAGGAGTTGATCGACTTGGTCCACTTCGTCAAGTCGCTGGAACAATGAGGCGATCCCTCAGTGCGTAAGAATCATCCCAAGGCCAGCGGTCCGGCGCCGCAGAAGTCTTTGTTGCCGAAGGTCTTGATATTGTGCCCGAAGCCGTGGGCGAGGCTGAGCAACAGCCGGTTGTGCGGAACGCTCTTGGCGTGCTTGATCGACTGGCCCATCTTGAAGTTCAAGCCGCCGCCGACGAGCACGAACGGGATGTTGTCGAGCGTGTGGCTGTTGCCCTGCCCGAGTTCGTTCGTCCACAGGATGGTGGTGTTGTCGAGCAAGCTGCCACCGCCGCCCGGTTCGGGGGTGTCGGAGAGCTTCTTCGCCAAGTAGGCCATCTGCTCGCAGTACCACGCGTTGATCTTCGTCAGCTTCTCTTGGGCCTTGGCGTTGCTGTCCGGCTCGTGGCTGAGTTCGTGGTGGCCTTCGTCCACGCCGAGCCATTTCATCTTCGCCCCGCCGACGGAGTTCGTGTATTGCAACGTGGCGACCCGGGCGAAGTCACCGGCGAAGCTGTTGACGAGCAGGTCGATCTGCATCTTCGACAGCTTCGGCATGTTTTCGGTCTGCCCCTTCACGCCGAGTTCCAGTTCCGGCACCTTGTGGCCCATGTCCTTGGTCGCGGCGGAGGCTTTCA
>JBBRUN010000565.1:0-3467 GCA_038247765.1 Gemmatales bacterium
AAAACTCCGGGAGTTCTGCTGAGGCAAGAATCGAGAAGCCATTACAGCCTTCAAGTTGAAATTTTGCGCATCGTGATCCAACTTGAACGCTCGTAGGGCATCAGAACGTCGGTCGCTCCGAGTTTTTCAACACCCTGCTAGAACGGTACAAAGGTCGGGCGGCCAATCTTTTGAGTCCGTACGAACAGCAGAGGTGAGTGATTTGATTGCTTCGCCAACTATTTGAAGATCGTGTTGCACTTTAAGAGTCCTTTGGTTTTGGGCAGTTATTGTCAGTTCAAGTGATTGAGATGCTTTGGGAAAGATCCCACTGTGTCGTCCGTGCCGGCTGCGTGATGATCACCGCCACCGAGCGGGTTCGGCCTTTGAAGGGGATCTGGAAGCCGAGGCTACCAGTGTCACCTAAGAAGGGGGAGGCAGACCCCTCGACACAAGCGAAGTCGCTCCGCCATCCCAAGAGTGATCCAATCTACTCATCGTCCTCGTCTTGCTCGTGGTCCTCGTCGCCATCGTCCAGGCCGGCATTGCAATCCTACCCGAGGTACAAGGTCACCACGTTCGTCCTTTTCGTAGGGCGGTCTTGCGACCACGGTATCGAAGTACCCGGGTAGAGGATGCCGATTGCGGCGTACTCGACCGGGCTGGTCTCGCAACACCCGTCGGCGATCACCACCATGGTCGCGTCGGGGAGGGAGGCTGTCAATTTGCGGAACTCGCCGAGATCTAGCCGTTTCATGGGGACTCCTGGATGGAAGGGACTGCTCGCTGCGGAGGCGGGGAAAGGCCCGGTTCGAGCGGGATAGTGACATAGTGTACAGTTGTATAAATCGAGGTGGTTATTGCGACGTCGCTATCCCCCTTCCGACCCTCTCGGCCGAAGACCGGCGCGATGGGTCCGGACCTGTTGCGTTTTGCGCGCTACGGAGAGGTGATTACCGCCTTCGTCTACGGGGTTCAGAAGGGCGTTTCGACCGCTTTCGGGATGGCTCGGCCAGGGCGTGCGAGGATCGTTTTAAATCGATTTTGGATCGCGGACGGAGATTCTCCTTCACGCGGCAAGATCGTCGAACAGGCGGTCAGTGGAGCGGGAATCCGGGCCAGCGGCGGTCGCGGCCGGATCGTCGGGCCCGACGCGACAGCCCGCGGCAGCGGGCGTCGTCGCGTTCTCTTCTTACGTAGTAAGAAGAGTGTTTAGGCGAGCGGCAGGAGGAGGTTTACCCCATTTGAGGTTCCCGTAACGAGCTCGGCATGAAATGATGGGCAGCTGATTCATCACCATTATTCGAGGACAGAGTTATGGACGACTCAAATGCACCCATCGACGCGCTGCTGCAGCGGGGCGCTCTACGTCTGAAAGGCCATCAGCGGCGACTGTTCCTCGCCGAGGTCACTGTGGAACTGTGCGGCGGCAACGCCCGCCAAGCCGAACGCCGATTTGGGTGGGGCCGGGAGACGATCGACAAGGGATTGCACGAACTGCGGAGCGGCATCCGCTGCGTGGAGGACTTCGCGGCGCGGGGCCGGTCGCGTTGGGAAGACTCGGACCCGCAGCGGGCCGCCGACCTCCGCGAGTTGGTCGAACCGCACACCCAGGCCGATCCGGAGCTGAAGTCGTCCCGACGTTACACCAACTGGTCGGCGGCAGAAGTCCTGACGGCGTTGCGAACCCACAAGGGATACGCGGCCGACGATCTGCCCGGCGAGCGGACGATGCGCGACATCCTCAACCGGATGGGCTATCGGCTCAAGCGAATCCAGAAAGGCAAACCGCTCAAGAAGACGGCCCACACCGACGCCATCTTCGATAACGTGAAGGCGGTGCGGGAGGAGGTGAAGAACGATCCCTCGACGCTGGAAATCTCGATGGACACGAAGGCGAAGGTGAACGAGGGCGATTACGCCCGCGGGGGAAAAAATCCGGACGGGTTCGGACGGGAAGGCGGCGAAGGGCTGGGATCATGACCCGCCGCCGGCGCGGAAGTGGACGCCCCTGGGCATCCTGATGCTGGCGAGCGGGGCGTTGACGGTGATCTTCGGTTCGCACGAGACGAGTGACTTCTGGGTCGACGGCCTGAAGCTGTGGTGGAACTCGGTGAAGGGCCGACTGGGTTCGATCCGCCGGCTGGTGATCTACTTGGACAACGGCCCCAACAATTCGGGGACGCGAACGCAATTCGTGAAGCGGATGGTGGAGTTCGCGGACTGGTCGGGCCTGGAGATCCGGCTGGTGTACTATCCGCCGTACCACAGCAAGTACAATCCGATCGAACGGTGCTGGTCGAGCGTGGAGCAGAAGTGGGGTGGAGCGTTATTGAACTGTCTGAAGGTGATCCTGCAAGAGGCTCTGCGGATGACCTGGAAAGGCCGGCATCCCACGGTGAAGCGCTTGGCCGGCAACTACCCGAACGGCGTCCGGTTCACGAAGAAGGAGATGGAGCCGTACGAAGGGCGGCTGGAACGATCTCCGACGCTCCGCAAGTACGACATCACGATCAAACCGAGCGGCAGGTAAATCAAGTCCTGCCACTCGCCTTAGGGGGTCATCCCGACCCCTGTGGAGGGTTCCTCTCAACCCCTGTGGAGGAGTCGTCCCGACCCCTGTCAACCGGCCTCGCGCGCACCCGGTAGACGGTCGAACTCCGCCCCTTCGACCCGCGCCGTCGGAGCTCCAAAAACCCGGCCCGTTCGAGCTCGCGAAGACGACCGCGGATCGTCTTCCGGGCGGTACCGAATCGCTTTTCCAGTTGCCGTTCCGAAGTCTCGGCCAAGCCCCCGCTTCGCACTTCCAGAGCCAGCACCAGATCGCCACGGCGAGCGGTGTCAGTTGTGGCCGGCGATCCTTCAGCCCGTCCAGGAAGCGGTTCCAGCCCTGCAGTTTCTTGACCACGGGATTGCGGGCGGGCTTGCCCTTCGCCTTCGCCGGCGTGGACGAAGGGGGTGGCGTACGTCCGAGGTAGACCGCCTCGGAGACCCGGCCGCAGATCAGGCCGGCTTCGCGGGGCGTCGCCACCGTCAAGAAGCCTTCCGGCACGCTCTTCAGTCCGTCCAGCCACTCTCTCGGGAACGCGTCGGGGCAGTGGCGGGCCCAAGCGGAATCGGGTTCGGGGCGGCGGTGGTTCAACGGGCCACCCCGGATTTCTCGGCGGCGAACGCGTCGAGCGGATCTCCCGCGTCGAATCGCTGGTACTCGCCGCGGAACCGCAGGTGGACATCGCGGAGGTCGCCGAACCGCTGTTTGCAGCACTGCAAGGTGGCGATTCCCTCCGGCGTTTTGTCGAGGATGTATGCGGAATCGGCCCCGAACTCTAGCTCGGCACTCCCCCGGAACGAGGCCATCGAGAGCTTCTTGTAGTTCGAGGAGCCGCTCGACGATCGCTGCCGGGAGACCGAGGAGATCAGGATCACCCCGGCCCCCATGTTGGCCAGCTCGCGGACTTGGCTCATCACCTTGTCCACCTGGGCCCGCC
>JBBRUN010000566.1:0-3457 GCA_038247765.1 Gemmatales bacterium
GCACCGGCTCTTCCTCTCGGCGACGCCGCACAACGGTCACTCCAACAGTTTCTCGTCGCTCTTGGAAATCCTCGATCCCCAGCGCTTCTGCCGGGGCGTGCCCGTGAAGGGGAAGAAACTCCTCGAAGACGTGATGGTGCGGCGGCTCAAAGAAGACCTGCGGCAACTCGGCGACTCGGGCTTCCCAAAGCGCGTAGTCAAGCAGATCGACATCGAGGGCCTTCCGCAGGACGCTCCCGAACTCCAGCTTTCCGCGCTACTCGACGGATACCGTCGGGTGCGGGAAGCGGAACTCGCGGGCGAATCGAAGCGCGTGCAAGCCGCGGGGATGATCCTGATCACCGGCCTCCAGCAGCGGCTACTCTCGTCCATCGTAGCCTTCGCCCGCACTCTTCGTGTTCACCGAAAGACCATGGCGAAGCAGAGACTCGTCGTCGTCAAACCGAAGCCGCCGAGCGAATCGCTCTTCCGGCCGTTCGCCACCGCCGTCGATGGCGACGACGACCGGGCCGACCTCGACCCCGCCGAGTTGGCGCGTGAGGAAGACGAACAGGTCGAATCGGCGACGGAAGCCGCGTACGCGAAACCGGCAAATCCCGAAGTCGAAAAGCTCCTGGAACGGATGACCGAGATCGCCGAAACGGCGCGCGGCAAACCGGATGCACGGGTGAAGCGGCTTATCGCGTGGATCCGCGAACGCATGCTCACCGGCGCGGCTTGGACCGGCATCCGCGTCCTCATCTTCACCGAGTACGAGGCCACGCTGACGTACCTCCGCGATTGCCTCGACACCGCATTCGCGGGCACCGACCGCCCCGAACAGCGCATCGCCCTGTACCGCGGATCGACTTCCCAGCCCGAGCGCGAAGAAATCAAACGGGCCTTCAACACCGACCCCGCCAAGCATCCGCTCCGCATCTTGCTCTGCACCGATGCCGCGCGGGAAGGGATCAACCTCCAGACGCACTGCGCCGACCTCTTCCACTTCGATGTGCCGTGGAACCCCACCCGGATGGAGCAGCGGAACGGCCGCATCGACCGCAAGCTCCAACCGCAAAGCGAAGTGCGCTGCCACTACTTCGTCTACGCCCAGCGGCCGGAGGATCGCATCCTCAAGGCGCTCGTCCGCAAGACCGAAACCATCAAGCGCGAACTCGGCAACCTGGCGCAAGTGGTCGAAGTCAAACTGACCGACGCCCTCGGCCGGGGTGGCATCAGCCGCGATTCCATCGACGCGCTCGAACGCGAAATCGGTTCGGCGAATGCCGACACGGACGCCGCCGAGACCGTCAACGAGGAACTCGAAGCGTCGCGGGATCGCCGCGAGGAACTCGGCGAACAGATCGACCTCCTGCGCACTCGCCTCAGCGAATCCAGCAACTGGATCAACCTGAAGGAGATCGATTTCCGCGCCGCGATCTCTTCGGCGCTCGGGCTCGTCGGCGGTGCGGCGCTCGCTCCCGAGGGGGACGCCTACAGATTCCCGGCACTCGACGGCAAAGCCGGCGGCGACCCGAGCTGGGCCGAGACGATCGATTTCCTCCGCACGCCCCGCGAACGCGGCCAGCCCTTCTGGGATTGGCGGCGGGAATCGGCGATCCGCCCCATCGTCTTCAGCGACCCCGGCACGATGGCCGACGACGTGGTCCACCTCCACCTCGAACACCCCGTCGTCAAGCGGCTACTCGGGCGCTTCATCGCACAGGGGTTCGTCCACCAAGATTTGTCTCGCGCCTGCCACGCGCAATCGAGCGATCCGATTCCCCGCGTCATCCTCCTCGGCCGGCTCTGCCTCTACGGTGCCGGGGCCGCGCGGTTGCACGAAGAGATCATCGCCATCGCCGCGCGCTGGATTCGCCCGGAGAACCGCAAAGAGCCGTTGAAGCCGTACGAAGAAAAAGCCCAAGCCAAGGCGCTCGACCTGCTCGAAGAAGCCCTCGCCAAGGGAGTGCAGCCGAACAACCCGAACATCATGGCCCAGCTTCAAGCGACGGGCCCGGGCGATGTCGCCGATCTCCTCCCGCACTTGGAAAAGCGCGGAGC
Source organism: Gemmatales bacterium (assembly GCA_038247765.1). Lineage (GTDB taxonomy): Bacteria > Planctomycetota > Planctomycetia > Gemmatales > Gemmataceae > JALHQU01. The sequence continues at coordinate 2,044 of JBBRUN010000566.1, forward strand.
GGAACTGGCCGAGGACGCAGAGAAGATGCTCGCCGCGCGGGGGTTGGACGAAGCCGGGAAGATGCGGGAGATTCTGCTATCTCAGAAGAAGCGGATCGGCGACACGGCGGCACTGAAGCGCGAACTCCTGCTCACCGACTTCCTCGAAGGCGAGCGCCAACAACTGGAAGCCGACAAAACCCACTGGGGCAAACGATTGCTCGGGATCGACAAGGAACTGGAGACGGAGCCGGAGCGAATCCGCGACGTGTACGACGTGAAAGCCCGCCGGGTCGAGCCGGTTGGCCTCGCCTACCTCTGGCCGAGTTCGGGATGAATCCATGAGCCGCGATCCCCGCGATGAATCGATCCGCACGCACCGGCAGTGGCTCGGCTACTTGCAGCCGGTCGGGCTCGTCGTGTCGCCGCCGGCGCTCGTCGAATCGGGTTGCTATGTCAATTCGGATGTCGCCGCGGAATACGCCCGCTTCGTCGAAGGCACCGCCGACGGGCGCATTCTCAATCTTCGGCAAACTCTTCTCGATGTCTTCGGCTGGAACCCCAACGCGATCATCCCCGGCACCGATCCGCGTGCGGCGGATGTGAACGTCTACCTCGAAACTTACGACGACCACCTCCACCCCACCTTCGCCGTCGCCGATGATCCGCAGCGCTGGCTCATGCTGATCCAAGAACTCCCAGCGGGGCAAGCGTTCGATGCCGTCGCCGAGGGGGATCACCGTAAGTGGAAGGCGACCCCGCACGCCCGGTTCGACCGCTTGCTGCGCGAAGCCAAAGTGCCGACGGGCCTCCTCGGCAACGGCACCGAACTCCGGCTCGTCTACGCCCCGCACGGCGAGAGCACCGGGCACATTACCTTCCCCGTGGCGGTGCTGCTCGAACCGGCCGGTCGGCTTGCCTTCGCCGCGCTGCTCATGCTCCTGCGCGAATCGCGCATCTTCGGCACCACCGGCGACAGGACGCTCGCCGATATCCTCGTGGCCAGCCGCAAGTACCAGAACACCGTCAGCACCGAACTCGCCCAGCAAGTCCTCGCGGCCCTCTACGAACTCCTCCGCGGCTTCCAGGCCGCCGATGCGCACCGCAAGGGCGACCTCCTCAACGCCGTGCTCAACAAACTCCGCGGCGACGCCGGGCGCCACCCGGACACCATGGATCGCCGCTACGGCGCTTGGGCTAGGCTCGTCGCCCTCTTCCGCATGGTGCACCACGGCGCCCAAGGCGGCGGGCTCGACCTCCCCGGTCGCCTCGGCTACCTCTTCAATCCCGAACCGTACCCCTTCCTCGAAGGGCGGGCTTTCGGCAGCGACTACGACGACTAAGCGCGGCTCGACGAGATTCCACTGGTCTCCGACGGCGTCGTTTTCCGCGTGCTGCAGAACCTCATCATTCTCGATGGCGAGCGCTTGCAGTA
>JBBRUN010000567.1:0-3442 GCA_038247765.1 Gemmatales bacterium
CTCGGCGGCGATCCGCTCCCACACGCCGCGAGCGCACCAGCGGTTGTACCGCTGCCAAAGACTATTCGATTTGCCGGCGGAGCTGGGCAGGTCGGCCCACGCAATGCCGGTTTTGGCCAAATAGCGGATGACGTTCACGAATAGGCGGGTGTCGTCGCCGACGCCCCCGTGCCCGCCGGTCTGACCCGGCAGCAAGTGCCGAATGCGATCCCAATGGTCGTCGGAAAAGTCGTGGCGGCTGAACATAACGGCCTCGGCGAGGGAATCGGCTGCCCCAGCTATTGCAAACCGCCTAAGATCAGTCAACACGGCCTCGTTGGTACACGGGAACTTAGCGGAATTTGTGTCCTGGAAGGCTTGCCGGTTTTGTAGCGCTCTTCGCAAACGATTCGGGCGATCGTCATTTCTTCGTCGGTCGCGATGACGCGGACCGTACAAGGGGAACCCTCGGCCGAAATGATCGGTGCGTTCGCTTCGTTAGCCGCTTTATCGACACGGATCCCGAGGAAGCCGAGTCGGTCGAGGATCTCCGCGCGCACCTCGGGGGAGTGTTCGCCGATGCCGCCCGCGAAGACGAGTGTCTCAACTCCGTTAATGGCGGCCGCCATCGACGCAATGCCCTTCTGGACGGAATAGACGTACAGGTCGATCGCTTCTTTCGCCCGCGGATCGGCGCCTCTTTTTGCCACGATATCACGCATGTCGGCAGTAGTCTCGGACACACCTAACAGTCCGCTTTCGCGATTCACCAGATGGTCGAGTTGATCGACCGTCAGCCCTTCGGTGCGCAGGATGTGGAGGAGCACGCCCGGATCGAGGTCGCCGGTGCGGGTGGCCATCATGAGCCCGCCGGTCGGCGTGAACCCCATGGTCGTATCCATACTCCGGCCGTTCTCGACCGCCGCCAAGCTCGACCCCGCGCCGAGGTGTGCGAGGATCACCTTGCCACGCGCTACCCCCGCCCCAGCCTGCCGTTCGAGCTCCCCCATCAAGTACTCGTAGGAGAGGCCGTGGAAGCCGTAGCGCTGCACGCCGGCGTCCCGGTAGCGGGGCGGGAGCGGGAGCCAAGCGGATCTCTGCGGGAGATCGCAGTGAAAACCAGTGTCGAAGCAGGCGACTTGCAACACTCTGGGCAGTCGGCGGGTCAGGGCCTCGATGAGCCGAATTTCGAGAGGCAGGTGGTTCGGGGCGAAGGGGATCGCTTTCCGCAAATCCGCCAATAGCTCGGGAGTGAGGACTTGTGGGCTGTTGTAATCCGGCCCGCCGTGGACGACCCGGTGCCCGATGGCCGTCACCCGACCGAGTTCGCCCGATTCGGTCAGCCAGTCGAGCAGTCCGGCTACCGCATCGTCGAAATCGGCCGCAGGGAGCGGCCGCAGTTCGTCCGGACACCCTCGCCTGCTCGTGCGGAGGACTATTTCGGCAAGCCCGACCCGTTCGACGGCCCCAGCCAGGCTCCGCATGGGCGGTTGCCCGGATTCAAAGATTGCGAACTTGATGCTCGATGAGCCGCCGTTCACCGTGAGAACGCTGTCCCCAGGTTGTGCTGTGCCGGCCGGCCGGGAGAGAGGGGAGGTAGGCAAGATATTTTGCATGGGTTCATCTCAGGACTTGGCTCGGGTGGGAGGGAAGATTCGAGCGTTTCAATCCGATCGTGTCGGAAGTCACTCTTGTCGAGTCCCTGACTAGGGGGAGGGTGCTGTAGCTCTGCTATCCTCTACCGTCCAGGAGCTGTTCCCATCGGCTCTGCCGGCCCTTTGTCACCGGGTGGCTTCGTGACCGGTGACGCGGTCAATCCAAATCTTGTAGTAAACGATCTTGTATTCTTCGGTCGGATCATCGTGGGCACGAGCCTTCCACGTCGCCCAGCCCTTTTCCCACCACGTCGGCACGGCGCTCAGCAGGTTGAAGGCGCGCATCCGCTCGTTATTGTTCCCAGAAACCTCGGGGGCGGCGTCTCCGGATTCATGCGAGACTTGCGACTTCTCCGGGAAGCGGAGGAGTTGTTCTTGAGCTCGACCACGCGCGGCATCGGGGCCCAAGGCTTCGGGCAACTCTTCGTAACGGCCGAAAACGATGACACTCACCCACAAGTCGTCTGCCTCGACCTCATCCACCTCCACGCACACCATCGGATTGGCCCGCATCCACTCGACTTTCTGGCCGGGGATCGTGACTCCGTAGAAACATGGCTCGCCTTCTTCCGGCAAATGGTAGACTAACGTGACTGGCACGATGTAAGGCTGGTTGTCCCGCGCACAAGCCAATCTGACCAATCGCGTTCTGGCCAGCATGGACAGACACTCTTTCCTGTCTATCTCGCGGATGACCATCGCAGAACTCCTGGGGCGGAAAGGCATCGGATTCGAATTCGTCGGTTTATTCGGCGTCCGCTGGTGTGACCAGAGCGTGGGCCAAGTGCAGCTCCCGGAGCATCGAACTCTTCTTGGCCTGACGGGACTGCATCCTCCGGAAGGTGTCGTCGAGAGCCCGCACGGCGCGGATAACATGTGACCCTTGTTCCAGCATGACGCACTCGGCACGATCCCCCATCGCCGCATCGGTGATTTCCGCCCGCGATGGCATCCCTTCTTTTGCCAAGGTTTCCAAAACCTGCGTCGCCCAGATCACCGGCACGCGGGCCGCTTCGCAAATCCAGAGGATCTCTTCTTGCACTTCGGCGAGGCGTTCAAAGCCGACTTCTACGGCCAGATCTCCCCGGGCGATCATCACTCCGCAGCTCGGCAACCGCAGGGCCACCAGCAACATGTCCGGAATGTTCTCGAAACCCCGCAGCGTTTCGATTTTCAGCACGGTGGCCGGCTGCCGGGAGCCCAGCCGGCCAAGATGCTGCTGGAGCAACTCGACATCCGCTGCGGTGTTGGCGAAGGACAACTCGATGATGCATGCATGTTCGGCGCCGAACGCCAAGTTCGCGATATCCTCGGCCGCCAGGGCGGGGAGACGAAGGGCGCTTTCGGGGAGATTGATCCCTTTGTCGGCGCACAGTTTTTCCCCGCCGACGCGCGTCTGCGTAATCCGGACGAGGACGCGTTCGGGTTCCACTTTCTCGATGGTGCCGCCGATCTTGCCGCCGTCGAACCAGATGGCGTAGAGTGGACCCCGGAAACTGGACCACGGGTAGAACTCCCTTGTTGGGGGTTTCGACAGTGGTTCGTCGGGGGGAAGCGAATGAACAAGAGTCCGCGGGTGCATACGCCTGCGTTCAAGGCCCAGGTGGCGTTGGCGGCGTTGAAAGGCGACCGGACGTTGAGCGAGATTGCGGCTCAACACCAAGTCCACGTCAAGTTGGTGCAGGCTTGGAAGAAGCGGATGTTGGAGCAAGCGTCGTCGGTGTTCGGAGAGGGTGTCAAGCCGGTGTCCCTGAAGGAATCGGAGGCGAAGCAAGCGGAGTTGTTCGAGCAGATCGGCCGGCTCAAGA
>JBBRUN010000568.1:0-3440 GCA_038247765.1 Gemmatales bacterium
GCCGCCGGCCAAAGCTCGGCCGCGCTGGTGTTCGATACAATCGATGACGCCTTCATCGAAGGTACAGAACCGGTGTTGGTGGTCTTGACCGGTGCCCCCGGCTACACGATTACCAATGGGACCGCGATCGTCGATCTCGAAGACAACGACGGGGGCACCACGTCGCCGCCCACCGGCCCGCCGCCGCCCCCGACCAGCCACCTTCCGCCCCTCGTGTGGGTGAGTCCGGTGTCCCAGACCGTCGCCGAAGGCGGCTCGGGCGGCATCTGGTTATACCGGACGAGCGGGGACACGTCCGAAGCGCTAACGGTGGACTTGGCGTTCGGGGTCGACGGATTCGCCGATCCGTTGGCCACATGGTTCGACGATTACCGATTGACCGTGCCGGTGGGAACGGCGGCGTCGTTCGGAACCGCGGGCGGTACGGTCGCCTTCGCTGCCAACCAGACGAGCCTGTTCCTGGGCATCCAGCCGCAAATCGACACGTTGCTGGAAGAAACCGAAGGCGTCCGGATCACGGTCGTGGGCGGATCCACCTACCAAGCTGGATTCGAAGGGAGTCCCGCCGGAGGCAGTGGTGGGAGCGGAGGTAGTAGCAGCGGGTCGGCGACCGCCGATATTCGCATCACCGACGTGATGACGGTTTGGATCACTGGCGACCAAGATGCCAGTGAAGGCGGAGCATCCGGGATATTCACAGTCCGCCGGACCAGCGGGCTCGGCGAAATAACGGTGAGTTACTCCGCACTTGGCGGCACGGCAACGCAAGGTATAGACTACACCTCGACCGGGGCGGTCACTTTTGCCGACGGTGAGATGACCCGGGCGATCACGATCCAGCCGGTAGACGACACCGTAATAGAAGGAACAGAATCGGTCTTGGTGGCGTTGGCCAGCGGCAGCGGTTACGCCATTAGCAGCGACACCGCCTCGATACGCATCTACGACAACGATGGCTCGCAGAGCGTCTCGCACTGTGCTGCAAGACCGTGTCAAGATTCGCGAAGATTTCAGCCGTTGGTCGCCGGGGCAGTTCGAACTCGGCACGCTCTCGACCGCGAGCCTCAGTGAGCGGGGATATGACCTGATCGAAACGGCGACGACCGCAGCGCAATCGACGACCAAGCTGAGCCGCGCTTTCCACAAGCCGACCGTGACCGACGCGGCCACGGACATTTCGACCGAGTCTGCGTCGTCCTCGCGGAAAGAGACTGCACAACTTGAAGGTATGAACACGTACTGGCGGCGGAACAATTGGACGGCCTCGTTCGGCGGATTGTTGGACACCGAAGGAACGAGCAAGTATTCGTCCGGGTTCGTGGGAGTCTACGTCGACAATTCAAACGCCATGACCGACCTCGTGGCGGGCACGCAAAGCACGACCATCGATTGGTTGAATTCCGGAACCAACCACCGATCCCTGCGCGACAAAGGCAAATCGATGTTCACCTCGACGGGCGGGGCGACGGAGTACGAGAACGCCACCGAACTGAGCGGCCCCTTCGCCTCGACCGGGAAAGTGGTCGTCGAATTTTCGCCCAACCTTGCGGCCGGGGCAATCCTCGGAGCCACGGCGTCGCACAGCAAGGTGACGGCCGACACGGAGTCTTCGGCCAAGCTCGCGGGCGCCATCACGGTGGACGAGAAGACTTACGGGCCGAACCAATTCACCCGGACTCTGAAAAAGAAAACGACCTTCGGCGCCGACGACAACACGCAGTTCTCCAAGATCACCGGATTGACGATTGTCGACGGCGCACCGCTAAGCGGTTCCTTCCAGACGATCACTGTCCTCCTTGGCAGCGATACCATCGACCGGACGACCATTGGGACGATAAAGTACCAGCTATACGGTTCCGACCCTTTGGCGGGTACCCGGACTGAAACGGCCGATCTGACCCAAAACTGGTGGGGCACGGCGACTGCGGGGAGCGAAGAGAGAGTCGTCACTTACTTGGCGGGTGTGGCTACAACCGACACCTATGAATTCGCGGGGAGCAAAGGGGGTAATACTCAATCCGGAATGTACTCGACCGCCAATACCGCGCCGAATCAATCATCAACGATCACGACTTGGACACCTCGCCTGGCGACCCCGGATCGGGGTGTAGTTACTGGGACTTTCAAAAACTCCCGCCAAATGGTGCTGACCAAAGTGGGCGAACTCCTCACGTTCGGGGACTACAGAAAGTCTTCCGACACTCAGTCGAATGAACGCGTGGATCGCACGGCGCAACACGATTTGGCAACGCCGATGGGGCAGACGGGTCAAGAAACTTGGAAGTCGAGTACCGACTATTTTAACGGCACGAGCCGTCATGAAGATCGCAGCACTACAGCCCCCGGGGTCTGGAATGCGATCCTATTCAAATTCGACGACTTCGCGGACGTGCTGACCAGCGGCACCCACGACAAAAACCTGACGAAGCCAATCCCCGCCGGAACGGGATCGAGCGGCCAAACCGTGACCACGGTGAGAGAGAGACTTGCCCGGGGTTACTACAGTGATCGGATTCGCGGCGAACGCGGCCGCGACGGGGATACCGCCAAGGAAACGACGACCGACGAAGTCGACGCGACATGGTCGACCGTGGTCGTCGGAAATTCGTCCGGCGGTGGCCTGTCGAGCGAGTGGAATTCGACCGATTTCAGCAAGTTCAAAACCGAAGAAAAGCACGAGTACGAATGGGCCAACGGAGCGCGCGCGCTGTTATCCGCGACGATCGACCGGAGCAAAACCCGCAACGTCGATACCTACCGCAAACGCACCTTCCCGACTTCGTGGTACGAATCGACCACGAAGTCCGTCTACGAATACGAATTGGCCGTGAGCGGCGCCGTCGGTCGAGTAACCGGGATGCAAAAGGATTACTACCGCACGACGACCGTGGTCAAAGACAACGAGAACCCCGGCGGTTCGACGATCAATGATCACCCGACGGGCTCGCCTTTCCGCTCCGCGGTGGCCCCGCTCCAAATCCGTTGGTTCGACGACACGTGGGTCAATGCCGCTTGGAATTTGACCGCCGATACGCAGTTCGGGCGCGGGGTGAGCTGGGTTTGGAATAACGGGCAAGACGTCGCCCGGATCGGCTTCGGGACGTTCGATGTGATCTTGGGCGGCAGTATGATCTGGACCGGGGCGGGGACTCTGCCCGGCATCGGGCTCATCGCGCTCGGGTTGGACCAGATCGCCACCGGCAGTATGAACATCCGCTACGGCCGGGTCGGGCAAGGGTTTTCGATCATCGAGTTCGGGGTCTACAGCGCTACAGGCAACGAGACGGTGGCCATCCTGACGCCGGGGATCCTATCGCTAGGATTCGGGAGCGTGGGGAGCTTCGGGCGTGCAGGGGTGCGGGCAGGAGCGGCGGGAGGAGAGGTTGCGACCGACCTCGCTCCGCGCGTGTTCAGCATCGGAATGCATCCCGTTCAAGCCC
>JBBRUN010000569.1:0-3436 GCA_038247765.1 Gemmatales bacterium
CGATGATTATCAAGTGGCGAAGTCCCGACAATTGGGGTCGGATGACTTAACGCAAGTCGCGGCGGCGGCCACGGCGGGACGGGTCGGCACCCTCCTCGTGCAGGCCGACCGCGTCATCCTCGGCCGACTCGACGCGGCGACCGGGCGGATCGAGCCGGGCGAGTTAGGTGACCCCGGGATCGACGACGTCCTCGACGATCTCGCGGAACTCACCCTCCGCATGAAGGGTCATGTCGTGATCGTCCCGGCGGAGCGAATGCCGACCACCACTGGCTTGGCCGCGACCTATCGCTTTTAGGGTTTGCGGACTCCCGGCGCCGCCCGGCGATGAAAGAGGGGGGCGGAAAGCCACTATCGCCAATGGTGGCTTTCCCGTAGGCCACAGGCCCGCCCTCAAAAGTGGCGTCGCGAAGCTTCGCAAAAGCCGCACTCGCGGGCACGGCCATTTGCTCGGCGAACTCGTCTTCGCTAGTGGTTCATTGCAGTTGAGTGTTGTCGTCAAAATTGAGTCCCAACGGGACGACAGAAGGTAGCCAGGGGTGGAGCGAAGCGGAACCCTGGAATTCAGGACGGTTGTTACTTGGACCCCAACGGGGTTACCTCGATTTGGAAATGGGTAGCCCCGTTGGGGCCGAAATTACTTATTGTCATTCCCAGGGGTTCCGCTTCGCTCCACCCCTGGCTATTTTCTGTCGTCCCGTTGGGACTCAATTTTGACGGCAACTATCAGCTGCAACGGTCCACTAGCAACACATTCATGTCGCGCCAATTCCTCAATGTCGATCCGGCACTGTTGCGCCTCCCGGTACACCGCCCCGACGGGGCCGTTCCGCAGCAACTTCAACGACGGTTCAGGCGAAACTGCCATGAGCGGGAATCAACGAGATGAGTTGATGGAGTCACTCGCGGAACTGCGTCGGGAGCAAGAAAAGGGGGCAGGCATTTGCCTGTCCCGTGCCTGTCCCGTTTTCTTGCTTCCCCAACATCGTCCGTCGGATTGGCGTCTCGCGGAAAAGCCGGTGGCACTAGTCTACGGCGAGCACGGGCGAAGGCCATTTGCATAGGCACACGATCCGGCCACGGGGTTTCCCGCTTATTGGCGACTCAAATTGGTGGCCGAGATTCCTGATTGACAACCCATTGATTGACACCGGAGGGTTCGTCGTCGCGTTAGGGGTTGTCTCGGATCAGCGGCCGACCGAACCAAGGCCAAGGAAGAAGCGGCCAATTCCAGGGCAGAATCCGACAGGGCTTCCAAAGGCAGGCGTTCCCGTGCCGACCGCTCACCACGAGGCGGAGACCGTGATCGGTGAGCGCTTTCAAACCGATCAGCGGAAAACGGTAACGTTCCGGAGCGGTACCGGGCCTCACCACGATTCCATCGGGCGTGAGGAGTTCGAGGGGATCGCGTGAGTAATCGTACGCGACCGAACCGGGCCGATTGTGAAATAGCCAGACTTTGGCACCTCGGCGACTGACTTCCTCCTTGGGATTGTCGCGAGCCTTGACCCGTTTTGCACGATTGTACGGAAAAGCCATATCGCGATCTTTGGGACTCCGATCTTCCATCCACTGATCGCTCAGGTGCGATTCGTAGATCACCACATTCTCGGTGCAACCCGGGTCGAGGATCGCCGGGATGGCCAACTTCGTGTACGATCCGTGCGGCGTTTTCCAATTCAGCGCTTTGTGGTGACAGATCCGAATGAAGATGACGATTTGATGATTGCTCGGGTGATAGTCGACCCCATTGGTCCGGAGCAATACGGGGCGGTCCTCGCGGAGACCGTCGAACACGTACGGCAACCGGCGGAGAAGCGTGGGCATAATGGGATCGGGAGCCGGTGGAAATCAATGGGCTAAGGAAGTTTCTCTCTGGGCGCGCTCGATCAGTTCGGCGACCGATGTCGGTGGCATCGGCGGGTGGGCGTGATCGTGGAGGACGCACTCGCCCACCTGACTCGCCGAGCTGTTGGCCTCCGACGCCCGAATTTTCTCCAAAGCCCACTTCGCAGTTTTCGCAGTCAAGCCGAGGAGCAAGATGTCGAGCATCCCGTCCCGCACCGTCATCCAGCCGTTGACACTGTGGTTCGCACTCCACTCTCGGATATCCCGCATGGCGCGGGGCACATCGACGACCCGGAACCGGATGAGCGTGAACCGCTCCACTTCGTAAACGGCGTCGCCGACGAAGGAATCGAATTCGGACGCACCGGTGGAGACGACGCCGCCGGTGACCACGCCGCTGCGCCACCACTTGGAGAACAAGTTCTGGGTGGGGGGCCGGTCGTCGTTCCGCTGGTTGAAAAGGGGGATCGGCCAGACGAGCGCCTTGAGAAACTTCAATCCGCTGACAGTCAGGGGTGGATCGCTGTAGAAAGCCGGGCAATAGCGGCGGATGAACACCTGCAGAATTCCACCGAAGACCAAGCCCGCAATCAGCTTCGCAGGCAGATGGATCGCCAGCGCGGTCTCGAGTGGAGTGTGCCCCAAGCCCGCGAGGAGGAACGAATAAAAGACAGCATCGAAAATTAGTGCGAACATGAGCGGAACGATCAAGTGGCCCATCGGCCATCGCCGCAGCGCATCGTAAACGATCAGCATGACGTAGCAGTCCGTCAGGGTCAGTAGGGTGCCCAAGAAAATCCGCGAGGCACCATCCGACGAGAAGACTCTCGACCAGAACGACGCTTCCGAAAACACGCCGAGTTGTCCGACGGCGAACGCCGCGATGACTAATGCGACGTTCACGGCTAGCAACCAAGACGCAAGCCGGTAGAACTCGTAAACGTTTTTCTTGAGATAGAGGAGCAAGACGATCATGATCCCGGTTGGGAACACGACGGTGGAGCCGAGTGCGGGAAAGAATAGGCTAGAGTGAAAAGGATCGGACGCGTCGCCGGCGCTAATCAGCGAATCCCACCACTCACAAGTTCCGCCCACGGTGAGCAAGTACTGCACGACTTGGAGTACCCCGAGCAGCGGGAATACCACCCGGGAGCGCCACTCAGCGGGAACCATCTTATACAAACCGAGAAATACGACCGTGAAGATCGCCCCGGCAACCACGCACACAAAGTTGCGAGGAAGGCCCTCAATCAAGATTGTTGTCAAGTGATAATCCGCAATCCGAATATTAAAGAAGATAGCATACGCGCTGTCGATAATCCCGTCAAGTTCAAATAGCCGGGGAATCAAATAGCCGGGCTGTAGAAAAAGGACAGGGTGGGACAGGCATGTTTGTTCTCGAATTGGGACGGATCGGACGGCGCGAAGAATTTGAAGGAGTGCCGGGAGAAGTAGGCGTGTGCGACCCGGCCGATGACGACGAAGCGGTTCGGAGCGTCATCCCGCCGGCGATGATTCGACTTAAGTAGCTGCTTCTCATTGAACTTCCGACAGATTGGTCGGAATCCGTCGATTTCAGTTTCGGTGC
>JBBRUN010000570.1:0-3404 GCA_038247765.1 Gemmatales bacterium
GAAACACGGATCGATCCCGTCGAACCCAAGACCACCTGCGAGAAGCCCGGTTGCGGCACCGCCGAGGGCGGCTGTTCCTCGTGCAGCACCGGTGCCTGCGGGACGGGGTCGTCGTGCAGCAAAGGAAAAGTGGAATCGGCCACGCAACTGACTTCGTATTTCGCCGACCTCCGGCAGAAAATGGAAGAACAAGCGGCCGTGCGGACACCGCTGAATTGATTTCACCAGTCGATATGGAGATGGCCCGATGCGCTGCTTCGCAATTCCTTTCGCATTGGTTCTGTTCGGTTCGGCCGGATCGGCCGGCGAACTCGACGTGCCACTGAAAGTCATCAACTCGGTGGGCAAAGAAGGCGTCGGCAACGCCGAGGCCGCCAAAGCCTGGGCCGCGCTGGTGAAAGCCGGGCCGGAGGCTCTGTTCCCGATTCTCAACGCCATCGCCGACGACAAACCGACGAGCGCGAATTGGCTCCGCACCGCCGTCGATGCCATCGCCGAGAAGCACGTGGCGACGGGCGGGAAGTTCGGCCCGGACAAACTGACGAAGTTCGTCGCCGACGGCACCTCGAGCCCCACCGCCCGCGCGGTGGCCTTCGACCTGCTGCGGAAGGAAGACAAGGACAAAGCCCTCGCGATGCTGCCGGGATTCCTAGACGATCCGAGCGTGGAACTCCGCCGCGAGGCGATCCAAGCTCAGTTCATCAAAGAAACGACCCTCAACCGGCTCCCGGAGATTCCCACGCTCCAGAAGCTCTTCGCCGCCGCGCGGGATAAAGATCAGGTCGAAGCCATCGTCAAGGAATTGAAGAACCAAAAGCAGGTCCCCGACATCACCAAGCACTTCGGGTACATCACCCAGTGGAGCTTGTCCGAAAACTTCGACAACAAAGACGGCGTCGGGTACGCCAAGGCGTACGCCCCGGAAACGGCGGCGGATCGCAAAGGCTGGAAGAACGCCCAAGGCAGCGAGACCTACGGATTCATGGACTTGAACGTCGCCATCGGCAAGAAGATGAATGCCGTCGCCTACGCCTCGGCGATCCTCGAAGCCGAAGCGGAGACGCCGGCGCAAATCCGCGTCGCCAGCCAGAACGCCCTCAAGATCTACTTGAATGGCAAGGAAGTCTTCAGTCGGGAAGAATACCACCACGGCACGAAGATGGATCAGCACGTCGCCAAAGTGACGCTACTGAAAGGGAAGAATTCGATCCTTCTGAAAGTCTGCCAGAACGACATGCCGTACGATTGGGCCCAAGTCTGGGGCTTCGCCGCCCGAATTTGCGATTCCACCGGCGGTTCGCTGAAATTGAAACAACTGGTCGATGACAAGCCGGTGTCACTCGGCGAACTCGCCCCCGCGGCCACCAAGGAGCCCAAATAATGCGCTCGATCTTCGCACTGGTTCTGATCGCGTCTTTTTCGCCACTGTTCGCCGCCGATTGGCCCCAATTCAAAGGCGCCAACGGCTCGGGCGTGTCGTCCGAAAAAGACCTGCCGGTGAAGTTCACCGACAAAGACGGCCTCCGATGGAAGGTGCCGCTCACCGCGCGCGGCGTATCGTCCCCGGTCGTGATGGGGAACAAAGTGTTCGTCACCTGCAGCGCCGGCACCCGCGACGACCGCCTGCAACTGCTGGCTTTCGACACCGCCACCGGCAAGAAACTCTGGCAGCGCAGCATCAACGCCACCGGCGGCACGACCGCCCACCCGAAAACCTGCATGGCCGCGCCGACTCCGGTCGCCGATGAAACGGGCGTCTACGCCCTCTTCGCCACCGGCGACATCTTGGCGTGCGACCGCGACGGTACCGTGCTCTGGGTGCGCTCTCTCACCGGCGACTACCCGTCGATCTCGAATCAAGTTGGCATGGCCTCGTCCCCGGTGCTCTACAAAGACAAGCTCATCGTGCCGATGGACAACGCCGGGGAGTCGTTCCTCGCGGCGCTCGACACCAAGACCGGCAAAAACGTTTGGAAGACCGAACGGCCGCGCGACATCAACTGGACGACGCCCGTCATCCGCGAGTTGAACAGCACCGACGCCGAGGTTTTCTACCAAAGCCAGAAAGAACTCGTCGCCTATAACGCGGCCGACGGCAAGAAGAAATGGAGCCACAAAGCCGGGAGTTCGTCGCCGACGCCGACGCTCGCCGAGGGCTTCTTCTTGACGAGCAGCGATGGCGTCTCGCTCTTGAAACCGGCCGAAGACAAAATGGAGCCGGTTTGGAAGTCGCCGAATTACCGCACCGGTTATTCTTCGGCCCTCTTCTACGACGGCCGCATCTACGCGGCGATCCCCGCTACCGGCATCGTTTACAGCCTCGATGCCACCACAGGTAAAGCCGTCTGGAACGAAAAGATTCCGGGCAAGGGGAAGCAGACATTTTCCGCCTCACCCGTCGCCGGCGATGGCAAAGTGTACGTCGTCACGGAGTCGGGCACCGTGGCCGTTTTCAAAGCCGGCGGGGCGGAAGCGGAATTGCTCGGCACCAGCGAAGTCGGCGAAGAATTGTTGGCGACCCCGGCGATCTCCGGCGGTGCAGTCTTCATCCGGAGCGACAAAAGCCTGATATGCATGGGGGCGAAGAAGTAAGGCGAGCTGCCGCGTCAGCGGTCGGAGTTCGACATTGCGAATCAGACTCCGACCGCTGACGCAGTTGGTTCGCCGCATTACTTTTTCATCACAGCCTTCGTCAGTACTTCGAAAACTTCCTTGACATCGGTGTCGTTCACCGATTCGAACGCGAACGATTTCACCACTTTACCGGCGTTGACGATCACCACGGTCAAGTGCGCCGCGCTGTTGATGCCCCAATCTTTCGGGCCACTGGCATCGCCGTTGAACACCGTCAGCGCCGTCTTGTCGTACGTGACCGACTTCTGAATCTTCGGCAGGAATTCCTTATTCTTATCGAATTCGCCGCCGACCCAAACCGCGACGCCCATCACTTTGTCCCCGGCGTCGCCGAGTTTGCCATCGAGCGTTTTCATGAACTTGTTCATCGGCCGGGAGAACGTCTCCGCGTTCACGAAGAAGTAGACGGTCGGTTCGTCTTTGCGTTCCTTGGCGTAGTCGACTTCTTTGTCTTCGATGGTGCCGGTCACGGCGTGGACTTTGAGCGCGGCGACTTTGTCCCCGGCTTTGGGGCCGGATTCGACATCGGCGAAGGCGAGGCTGGAACCGGCGAGGAACAGAATCGAGGCGAGGGCTAGACGCATGGGTTCTCCTAACTAACAATCGGGGGTGATGGACAGTGGGTACTCCGGAATGGCCAACCGGAGTTTGGGGATGGCTTGCAAGCGGCGCCAACCGCGGGTCACGCGGGCTTCTTCACCGTCAACATAGTCGGCGGAGAGCGTTCGCTTGTCGAACGGCCCCTCGCAGAATACCGGTGGCCAACCTTC
>JBBRUN010000571.1:0-3402 GCA_038247765.1 Gemmatales bacterium
GGCATGGGCAGCGTCTACATGGCTCTGCAAACGGAGCCGGTGAAACGCGCCGTCGCGGTGAAGGTCATCAAAGCGGGGATGGATTCCAAGGCGGTGCTCGCGCGGTTCGAGGCCGAACGGCAGGCGCTCGCGCTGATGGATCACCCGAACATCGCCAAGGTGCTGGACGCCGGCACCACCGAGTCCGGCCGGCCGTTCTTCGTCATGGAGTTGGTCAAGGGCACGCCGATCACGGAGTATTGCGACGAGAAAAAACTGACCCCGCGCCAGCGGCTCGAACTATTCGTGCCGGTCTGCAACGCGATTCAGCACGCCCACCAGAAGGGGATCATCCACCGCGACATCAAGCCGTCGAACGTGCTGGTCGCAATGTACGATGACAAGCCGGTGCCGAAGGTGATCGACTTCGGCGTGGCCAAAGCCGCGGGGCAGTCGCTGACGGACAAGACGCTGATGACCGGCTTTGGAGCCGTGGTCGGCACACCGGAATACATGTCGCCCGAACAAGCCAATTTGAACAATTTGGACATCGACACGCGCAGCGACGTTTACTCGCTCGGCGTGCTGCTGTACGAACTACTGACGGGTTCGACGCCCGTAGATCGCAAGTCGCTCGGCAAAGCGGCGATCTTGGAAATCTTGCGAATCGTGCGGGAAGTGGAAGCGCCGAAGCCGAGCCACAAGTTGAGCAGTTCCGAGACGCTGCCGAACGTGGCTGCGTGCCGGGGCACCGAACCGGCGAAGCTCTCGAAGCTGATGCGCGGCGAACTCGATTGGGTCGTCTTGAAAGCACTGGAGAAGGACCGCACCCGCCGGTACGACACCGCCAACGGCCTAGCCCGCGACATCCAACGCTACCTCGCCGACGAGATCGTGGAAGCGAGGCCGGCGAGCGCAGGGTACCGGCTGAAGAAGTTCGTGAGTCGGCACAAGGGGCAAGTCGTTGCGGCGAGCTTGGTGCTGTTCGCGCTGCTGATTGGCATCGCCGGGACGACGTGGGGGTTGTTCGAGGCGCGACGGCAAGAACGGATCGCGCTGGCGGAAGTGAAACAGAAAGAAGAGGCCCGCAAAAGAACCCGCGAAGCGCTCGACACGTTGACCTCAAACGCCTTGGAGGAATGGTTCACCCGCGAACAGCAATTATCGGAAGGTCAAAAGGAAGTCTTGCGGAAACTGCTCGATCAATACGCGGTTTTCGCCGAGGAATCCGGCGAGGATTTGGATACCAAAAAAGGCCAAATCAAAGCACTTCAACGCGTCGGCCGAATCCAATTGGCCCTCGGCGATCGCCCGGCCGCAAAGCAATCGCTGGAACGCGCCGCCAACCTAGCGGGCACCGCGGCCAACCCGGTTTCGGCCGACTTGGAAGGCTGGGAACTCGTCGATTACACGCACTCCACGCTGTTTGTGTTCCACCACGACAATCGAAAGTATCGCGAGGCCTTGCCGTATGAACGGGAGGCCCAAGCCGCCCGAATCCGCCTGTGCGAAGCGGAACCATCCCGCCATGGGTATCGCTTTCGGCTCGCCCAAGGCCATACCAACTTGGCGGCGGCGCTCACGGATGAAAACCGACTGGACGAAGCGGACGTGGAATTCCGCGCGGCCGTGGAAGGCCTTGAGGCATTGGTGCGGGGATACCCGAAAGAAATGAAGTACTTCGAATTGCTCGCCACGGTCCTCAATAACAATGCACTATTCGCCATAAAACGACAGGGTTTCGATGAAGCGTTGGCCATCAACGCGCGGGTGGTCGAGATGCGGAGAAAGCACCTGCTGATTTCGCCACTGGAAGTGACCGCGGAGGAAGGTTTGATTCGTTCGCTCGATTTGAGGGCGGAACTCCTTCGCGATCACAATCGTCTGTCGGAAGTCGAAGCGGTCATAGGGGAAGCGATCCGGGGGGTCTCCAACCTGCAATTCGCATTCCCGTCGAAGCCGCTGTATCGCGTTTGGCTCGCTCGCGAATACACGTGTTTGTCCGAATTATTCCAATCGCAAGGTCGGCATCGAGAGGCGATGGATGAAGCCAAAAGGGCTGTGACAGTGGCACGGTCGGTCGCGAACGATTACGACGACACGCATTTGCCTCCGGGCTTAGCGTTGGCCAATGCCCTACTGACCTCGAGTTCGGCGAACGACAAATTCATGAATCATTCGGAAGCGGAAGCGTTGGCGCGGTCGGCATTGACCGAAGTCGATCGCCTGATCAAATCGTTCGGCAACCGCTACGATCTGCGGACTACCCGCGCCAACGCGCTGGATCGGCTCGCATCCGCGGTGAAATCTCAGGCCAAATACACGGAAGTGGTGGCCCTCGACCGGGAACGAATCGAGTTGCTCAAGGAATTGGCCCGCGATAACCCGGAACTGAATTGGTTGCATTCGTTGACGCTCGCGCGATTCCATTTAGCCAGCTCTCTCATTCTCCAACGCCAAATGGATGCGGCGGAGGTCGAATTGCGTGCCGTCGCTGCCGACCTGGATCGACTGCACGAACGCGACCGCGATTTCATGCGATTGAATTATTATTTCAACATGGCCAAATTGAAGATCGGAACCAGCCGTTGGTTCGATGCCGAGGAATGGGCGGGCCGGGCGGTCGAGATGGCGATGAGTCGTCGGAAAAAGAACCCGGGTGATGCCAACAACTTGGCGACACTCGTCCAATGCCATTGGCACCGAGCGACGGCTCGAGAGCTTCTCAAAAGGTACGCCGACGCCGCAATCGATTGGAACGCGGCGGCGGAATTGGCCGATGTCCCGATGGACCAAGCGTTCTACCGCGCTCACGGGGCGGCGTCGTTCGCTAAAAATGGCGATGCGAAACTGGCCGCCAGCGGTTTCGCGGAGGCCCTGCGATTGGCAGAATCCGCTTTGAAAGCGGAGATCCTACCTGGGATGACCTTGTACGATGGGGCCGGCGTCTACGCCTTGGTCGCCGCGGGGACCGCGGACAAAGCCGTCGCCGAAAAACTGGCGGCGGAGGCCGTCCGACAGCTCGGCCGGGCGGTGGCCGTGGGTTTTCTAAACGATCCGGCTCAAAGGGCGGCGCTCGCCTCGGCCGATGAGTACGCGATCCTGAGAACACGCGACGATTACAAGGCTCTGCTCGGCAAACTGGCCGTCCCGAAAACGACGATCAAATGATCCGCCGGTATCAAAAAGTCAGGCGATCCTCAGTCCCCGACAAGTCTCTTCGTAGGTCCGTTCCAGTTCCAGCGGCACGTACTTCGAGTCGCTGATCCACAAAGGCAGAGTCGGGAGCGGGGCGCCGATTCCGAGCATGTGTTCCCACGCTTGCACGCGGTGGCGGTCTCGGTAATAGAAGGAGCGGCACGACACCGCGTAAATCGGTTCGGCCGCCGTCGCGGGCGGTTTGGCCCCGATCCGAGCCGCCAA
>JBBRUN010000572.1:0-3389 GCA_038247765.1 Gemmatales bacterium
CTGCTCGCATCGCCGCACTACGGCGAAAAGTGGGGCAAGCACTGGCTCGACGTGGTGCGGTACGCCGAGACGAACGGCTACGAACGCGACGGTCCCAAACCGCACGCCTACCGCTACCGCGACTACGTCACCCGCAGCTTCAACGCCGACAAGCCTTACACGCAATTCCTGAAGGAACAGATCGCCGGGGATGAACTCCCGCGGACCGACGCCGCGGACGAGATCATCGCCACCGGCTTCTACCGCCTCGGCCTCTGGGACGACGAGCCGGCCGACCGCGTGCAGGCCACCGCCGACGGACTCGACGACCTCGTGACCGTCGTCGGGCAGGTGGTGCTCGGCATGACGCTCAACTGCGCCCGCTGCCACGACCACAAAGGAGACCCGATCCTACAAACCGATTATTACAAGCTCGTGGCGTTTCTGAAGGACGTTCGCAACTACTCGGACAACCGC
The DNA here is from genome assembly GCA_038247765.1 of Gemmatales bacterium. Lineage (GTDB taxonomy): Bacteria > Planctomycetota > Planctomycetia > Gemmatales > Gemmataceae > JALHQU01. Next base: position 457 of record JBBRUN010000572.1, read on the forward strand.
AACGGCACGAGCACCAACAGCCAAACCGACATCACCCCGCCCGCCAAAAGGAAGGTGTACGAGACGGAACTTGCCGAGCGGCAGAAGCAAATCGACGCACTGTTGGCCTCGATGAAGCCGATGGAAGACGAGGCCATCAAGATGATGCCGCCGAAGGATCAAGTGGCGGTGGACGACGGCCGGCGCGATCAGATCGTCAAGAAGGTGCCGGCATTCCTGGGCGAGGTCGACAAGCGTGCCTACGCCCGGTGGCAGGACAAGCTCCGCGAGTTGAAAAGCCGACCGATGCCCGCTCAGGAGTTCGCCCTGTCGGTCAACAACGCCACCACCGACCCGACCGCGACATTCGTCAACATCCGCGGCAACCCGCACGCGCTGGGCACCGAGGTAAAGCCCGGCTTTCCGAATATCTTCGACGCGCCGGACCCGAAGATCGCGTCGACGGCGAAGACGTCGGGCCGACGCACGGCGCTGGCCAACTGGCTGGCGTCGGAGGCGAATACGATGACCGCCCGCGTTATGATGAACCGCGTCTGGATGCACCACTTCGGGCAGGGACTGGTGCCCACGCCCAACGACTTCGGCAAACTCGGCGAACAGCCGAGCCATCCGGAGCTGCTGAATTGGCTCGCCGACGAATTCATCCACCCGTCGGACGCCAAGGCCGACGCCTGGACGCTGAAGCGGATGCACAGGCTGCTGATGACCTCCGCCGCGTACCAGCGCAGCTCCCGCGGCGATGCCGCCAATGCCAAGACCGACCCCGCGAACCGTTGGCTCTGGCGTTTCAACATGCGCCGGATGAATGCCGAGGAAGTGCGGGACAGTATTCTCGCCGCCAGTGGATCCATGAATCTGCAGATGTACGGGCCGAGCATCTATCCGAAGATTCCGAAGGAAGTACTGGCGGGGCAATCGAGGCCGGGGATGGGGTGGCACTACAACGCGGCGAGGTCGAGCGAAGCCAATCGCCGTAGCGTGTACGTCCACGTCAAACGGTCGCTGCAAGTGCCGATCCTAGCGAACAACGATCAAGCCGACGCGGACAATAGTTGCCCCGTGCGTTACACGACGACGGTGCCCACTCAAGCCCTCGGCATGTTGAACGGCGAGTTCACGAACGAGCAGGCCGAGCTTCTGTCGAAACGGATGAACAAGGAAGGCAAGGACATGGAAGGGCAGGTGGCCGCCGGGATCCGTCTGACGACCGGCCGCGTGCCGACGGCGGACGAGGTGGCGAAGGACGCGGCGTTCATCGCCTCGTTGAAAATCAAACACGGCCTGAGCGAGGCGGCGGCCTTGGCGCAATACGCCCTCCTGCTGCTCAACGCCAACGAGTTCGTCTACCTCGATTGAACGCCCGGCCAACGCGGCCAGTCAACGAACTTACCAACGAATAACGTCCCACGGAGTATCTCTTATGCCTTCCCAATTTTGCAATCGCACCCGCCGCGAGTTCCTCGGCCAGACCGGGGCCGGCTTCACCGGTCTCGCACTCAGCGGGATGCTCGCTGCCGAGGGCTTCGGTAACACCGTGGCCAAGCCGGGCGGCAGCCCCATGGCCCCGAAGAAGCCGATGCACCCGGCCAAGGCCAAGGCCGTGATCTTCCTCTTCATGTACGGCGGCCCCAGCCACATCGACACCTTCGACCACAAGCCGAAGATGGTCGGCATGGACGGCAAGACCGTTGCGGTGAAAACATTCGGCCGCGGCGGCCGCAAGAACGGCGGCCGCATCGTCGAACCGCGCTGGAAGTTCAAGCCCTACGGCAAGAGCGGCAAGCTCGTCTCCGACCTGTTCCCCAACCTCGGTGGCCAAGTCGACGATATGGCCTTCGTTCACACGATGTACGCCGAAAGCCCGATCCACGGCTCGGCCATGTTGATGATGAACAGCGGCCGGCTCATCTCCGGCTCCCCCTGCATGGGATCGTGGGTGACGTACGGGTTGGGTAGCGAAAACGAGAACCTGCCGGGGTTCGTCGTCATGCACGATCAGAAGGGCGGGCCGATCTCCGGCCCCAAGAACTGGAGCAGCGGCTACATGCCGGCCGCGTACCAAGGGGTGATCGTGCGGGCCTCCGAGACGCCCATCTTCGACCTCGCCCCCGCCCCCGGCGTCACCCGCGAACAACAGCGCACGCTCCTCGACCGCCTCAAGGAAAAGAACGAGGAGCACATGAAGACGCGGCAGGAAAACTCCGAACTCGCGGCCCGCATCCACAGCTACGAACTCGCTTTCCAAATGCAGCAGCACGCCCCGGAAGCCGTGGACTTCAAGCGCGAGACGAAAGAAACGCTGGAACTTTACGGCATCGAGGGACCGACGAAGGAGCGCACAGCCGACTTCGGCCGCAAGTGCCTGCTGGCCCGGCGGCTCGTCGAACGGGGCGTGCGGTTCATCCAGATCTACTCCGGCGGCGCCCACAACGACGACAACTGGGACGCCCACGCCGACTTGGAGAAGAACCACAACAAGCACGCCGGCAACACCGACCTGCCGATCGCCGGGCTGCTGAAAGACTTGAAACGCAGCGGGCTGCTCGACTCCACCATCGTAGTCTGGGGTGGCGAGTTCGGCCGCCAGCCGACCGCCGAGTACTCGGCCGGGTCCGGCCGCGACCACAACAGCGAGGCGTTCACGATGTGGCTCGCCGGCGGCGGCATCAAGGGCGGCCAGAGTATCGGCGTGACGGACGAACTCGGTTCCGCGCCGGACGGCGCCCGCTACCATGTCAAGAACCTGCACGCGACGGTGCTGAACCAGATGGGCCTCGATCCGAACCGGCTCAGCTACTTCTACGGCGGCCTCGAACAGAAGCTCGTCGGCGTCGAAGGCGCGGAGCCGATCGCGGGAATTGCGTAGGAATTGGAAACACACTTTACAAGCGACGTTGTTGTTCTCGAATCATTGCGTTGAATGGATCTTCAAC
>JBBRUN010000573.1:0-3385 GCA_038247765.1 Gemmatales bacterium
CGCGCAGTCCCGTATCCCGTTCCGCTTGATCCCCTTCTTCGCGGCCCATCAATTGGTAGACGCGGTGAACCTGCCCGATGGCCGCATCGCGATCCGTCGGTCTCAGCAGCAGCGAGTACTTGCGAAGTTGTTTTCGCGCGGCGTCGGCATCCTCGTCGAACTTCTTCCACACTTCCAGAAAGGTCACCGGAATCGGTTCCGGGCTGAGCCAAGCCAGCGCGCGGAAGAGCCGCTTCGCCGGCGCGGTCAAGCGCTGGAAGGAAGTCATGAAGGTCGTGGCGATGGAATGCGAGACGCCGTCGGCTTTGTGCTTTTGGTAATCGCTGAGGGCATCGACGACCCTCGTGTGAACGCGGTCCTTGTTGCTGCGCCAGTCGGCCAAGTAGGCCGCGAAACTGAGTTCGTCGCCGCTGATCACCGATGCCGCGGTTTCCAGCGACACGCAAAGCCCGTTGAGTTCGCCGAGCAGTGCATCGAGCGGCTTCGCTTCGTCGGCTTTCTTCGTGCGATTGGCATCGGTCGCCTTCAGCAGATAGTCGCGCGAATCGGCCCCGCTCAGAACGTGGACTTCCAGCGGCTTGAAGGTCGGCTTCCATTCGATGAACTTGGCCGTCACCAGCAAATGGCCGTTGCGGCAGTGGGCTTCCAGCGCCTGCACCGCATCGCGGGCCTTTTCGTCGTCGGCGTTGTCGAGGATCAGCAGCCAGCCGGGGTTGTGTTTTAGCCACTGCAGCACCGCGCGGTATTGGTCGTCGCGGCTTTTGTTGTCCGCGGGGAAGTCGGGGACGAGCGCCCCGACCAAATTGGCCAGCGACGTTTTCAGTTGCTCTTCGCTCTCTGCGGTGGCAAAGAGCACGGCGCTGTAATCCGCTTCGCGGCGGTAGCCGTACTCCACGGCCAGCCGCGTTTTGCCGATACCGCCCATGCCGAAGAGCACATGCTTCGGCCACGCTTTGCCCGCGTTCGCCGCGAAGCAAGGCTCGGCGGCATTCCAAAGTTGTTGGAGGGTGTCGTCGCGACCGATGAAGAGTTCGCCCAGCGGAGCGTACGGCAGATGGCAAAGCTTCGTCATTTCGCCATCGGATAGGCCGTAGATCTTGGCGAGGTTGTGGATCACCGATTCCAAAAACTCGGTGAGGTCGGCGACCTCTTTCGGATGCACTCCGAACGCCTTCAATTGCGCGACGTGCCGATCTTGCGAGGATTTTACGGCGCCGGGCGTTTGCAGTCGGTAGGTCATCAACCGCTTGTTGAAGGAGATCGCCAGCCAAGCTTCCCACTGCGTGGCGCTGAGTTCGCCCTTGCGCGCCGTGGCGGCGATGTCCGGAAAGCGCTGCGCAAATGTCGGCTGGCGCGTCAGGAATTCTTCGACCTGATCCTGTCGCGGAACCCATCCGGCGGTATTGCCGATCAAGTGCAGCACGCTGTCGGACGCTTCGACTTCTTCTTCGAGCATGTGCAGGGTGCGCACACCGCCGTCTTCGAAGTCGTCTTGGTGCCGGACGTGGATGCGCTTGGTCTTGCCGAACATCGCGGCCAACTTTCGGCGCACGGTGCCGAACTCGCCGGTGACGGTCGAAAGGAAGATGGTCTGGCTCATCGCGGGTCGGCCCATCTCGGGGAAAGTGTCACGTCCAGCTTATCATATGGCCACGACCACCATTCTACCTTCCGCGGGCATTTCGATGAATTCCGGCGAGCGCACGGGAGCGCCAGCGACGCGTGCTTCCGAACATCGCTGGAAAATTGTGTACGACGCTGGCGCTCGGTACTCCGAATGAATCGCGCAACGAAACAAGCCCGCAAATGCGGGCTTGTTCTGGCTTCTACTACGAGATGCCGGCTGGCTCAGTACATGTCGTCGTAGCCGCCGCCGGCCTTCTTCGGTTCGTCCTTCGGCACGTCGGAGATCAGCGCGTCGCTCGTGAGCAGCAGCGTCGAGACGCTGGCCGCGTTTTGCAAAGCGCTGCGGACGACTTTGCGCGGGTCGATGATCCCCTTCTTGACCATGTCGCAGAATTCGCCGTTGCGGGCATCCCAACCGTAGTTGGTGTCCTTGTTTTTGAGAACATCGGCGGCGATGACGTTGCCGTCGTCGCCGGCGTTTTCGCAGATCTGCTTGATCGGCGACTTGCAGGCCCGGACGACGATGTTGAAGCCGACTTCTTCATCGGCCGTGAGGCCGGAGGGTTTGAGGCCGTCGGCCGCCCGCAGCAGGGCGATACCGCCGCCGGGGAGGATACCTTCTTGGTTGGCGGCGCGGGTGGCGAACATGGCGTCTTCGACGCGCATCTTCTTTTCCTTGACTTCGCTTTCGGTGGCCCCGCCGACGTTGATCTTGGCCACGCCGCCTTGGAGCTTGGCGATGCGTTCGCTCAGTTTTTCGCGGTCGTAGTCGCTGGTGCTCTTGTCGAGTTCGCGCTGGATCTGGGCGACGCGAGCCTTGATGAGGTCCTTCTTGCCCGCGCCTTCGATGACGATGGTGTTGTCTTTGTCGATCGTGACTTTCTTGGCCCGGCCGAGTTGCGTCAGTTCCACCGCTTCGAGCTTCGTGCCCAAATCTTCGAAGATCGCTTCGCCGCCGGTGAGGATGGCGAGGTCTTCGAGCATCGCCTTGCGGCGGTCGCCGTAGCCGGGGGCCTTGACCGCACAGCACTTGAAGGCGCCGGGGTTGCGGACTTTGTTCACCACGAGCGTGGCGAGCGCTTCGCCGTCCACGTCTTCGGCGATGATCAGGATCGGCTTGCCCTGTTGGAGCACTTTTTCGAGCACCGGCACGAAGTCGCGGTTGTTGCTGATCTTCTTTTCGTAGATCAGGATGTACGGGTCTTCGAGGACGGCTTCCATGCTTTCGACGTCGGTGACGAAGTACGGCGACAGGTAGCCGCGGTCGAACTGCATCCCTTCGACGAGTTCGAGGTTGGTGTCGATCGACTTGCCTTCTTCGACGGTGATGACGCCGTCTTTGCCGACCTTGCCCATCGCCTCGGCGATGATGCCGCCGATCTTGCTATCGCCGTTCGCGGCGACCGTAGCGACGTTCTCCAGATCCTTCTGGCCCTTCACCGGGATGCTCATCTTCTCGAGCTTGGCGACGATTTCTTCGACGGCCTTTTCCATCCCGCGCTTCATGAGCATCGGGTTGGTGCCGGCCACGACGGCGCGGAGGCCTTCGTTGAAGATCGCTTCGGCGAGCACGGTGGCGGTGGTGGTGCCGTCGCCGGCGACGTCGCTCGTCTTCGACGCGACTTCCTTCACCATCCGGGCGCCCATGTTCTCGTAGTGATCGGGCAGTTCGATTTCCTTGGCCACGGTCACGCCGTCTTTGGTGACGGTCGGGCTGCCGAAGCTCTTCTGGATGATGACGTTCCGGCCTTTAGGCCCG
>JBBRUN010000574.1:0-3377 GCA_038247765.1 Gemmatales bacterium
GCGCCGCTGAACGCGGTTGGCAGAGCGACCGCGGGCGCAGAGCGGGAGAGAATCTCTGGAAAGCGCCGGAGTCCGTCTCGAGCTAAGAGTAGCGAGCCCACTCCACCCCCGGCCGCCACAGCGAAAAATTGACCCGGCAAACCAAACCCTGACGCCGCGAGTCCGATCAGCAGCCCGGCCGTGACCCATGCTTGCAGCGTGAGTCCGATCTGCACGATATGTCCGCGTTGGCCGGCATCCGCCAAGGGGCGAAAAGCAATCAGTGGCCCCCATACGGCTCCGAGGAGTGCGACCAGCAGCCCGATCCGTAGTTCCGCGGTCAGTTCGGCCGAGGCATCGCGCAGCAATTGGGGTGCGAGCAGAGCCAGTCCCAATCCGAAGACCGCGCTCAGCAGCCCAAGGAAAAATCCGGCCCGAACGCCGGCCCGTACCGCCCCCGCCAAGCCGATCCGATTCCCCGTGCCGATGGCCCGAGCGAAAGCGACTTGAAGAGAACCGGCGATTCCGAAGTCGAGCAGGGCAAGATAGCCGACCCATTCCGCGGCTGCTCGGTATGCACCGACGCGTTCATCCCCGAGATGGTGGAGCAGAATCGGAGTCGTGATGAGCGCAAGAGCCACTCCCGAGACCGTTCCGCCGAGGCTGAGCGCAAACGTCCAAGTTGCGCGCCGGGTGCGACTCACATGCCACCGGGGAGTTGGGTGGCACTGAACTCACGCTTCATTGCTAGTCGTGAATAGATCCGCGCCGTCAGTTCCGCCGTTCGATCCCAAGTAAACTCGGCGGCTTTCGCCCGGCCCCGCGCAGCTGCGTCTGCTCGCCCCGCCGGATCGAGCGCGCGTAGAACGGCTGCGGCCACCGTTTCGGGGTCGCGTGGATCGATGAGTCTTCCCACCGCTCCGACGATTTCGGGTGCCGCGCCCCACGCACTGACGACCACGGGAATCCCGCGTGCCATCGCTTCGAGCGACGGCATGCCGAAAGATTCTCGCCAAGAGAGTGAGACGTACACGGCGGCGCCGTCGTAGAGATCCACCAGCTCCTCGCGGAGATTCGAAAGAAAAACGGCAGTCTCGGGTGTGAACCCCGCCGCGGCAGATAATCGGACGAGGTTGTTGGGCACTTTGCCTGAGCCGACAATGACTACGGAAATATCCGGCCGAAGGCGGCGAACGGCGGCGGCGGCGGCGAGGAAACCCGAAGGGTTTTTATGGGCTTCGAAGCCCCCGACGAAGAGCAGATACGGGGGCTTCACTCGTCGATGAGCAAGCGTGCGCTCGATTCGGGCAGGATCCGTCGGTCGCGAAAACGCTTCTGGCAATCCAAGCGGCGTCACTGCGATTTTCGAAGAGGGCATCTTCATCAATCGGATCAATTCTTCCCGGGCGAATTCGGAGACGGTCACGATACTGTTCGCCCGCCGCGTCTGAGCCTGGGCCAGACGGCTATACCAACTTGGGCGACCGGAAGCGTAGCCGAGATAGCGGGATGCGGGACCCGGCAATTCGCCGCGCTTCACCAGATCGGCGTAACTGAGAGCCGTCGCACTGTGGATGGTGAATACGACCGGGCACGGTGCCAGAAAGGGAACACCCCGTTCGGCCGGCGCATGGTAGAGATCGAACCCACCCCGCGCCAGAGCTAAGGGTACCGACACCTGCTCCCAGTACAAGCCCGACGCATCCCTCAGTCCCACCGCTTCACACCCCGATTCCGCGACGTGTGCAGCGTCGAGCGGTTGGCGGGCGCGGTGGAACAATGTGGCACGGACGCCATACCGTCCCAGATTCCGCGTCAAACCGACAATGTATCGCACCATGCCCCGCTGCGCCGGCTCGGCGAGATCGCGGGCATCGAAGGCCACGCTCAGCGGTGTCAGGGTCGGATCCAAATGGTCCAACGCGGTCCTCGCCGGTATAGGGTGAACAAGGCGGGCGGTGGCGCGGAATCTTCGGACGGCCGGGCGAGCACGAGGACTTCATAGCGCGGCGATGGGCTCTCAGAGTCAGCGGGAAGGGCTTCGGAACCCCATTTGGTAGCCGCGAGAAGGTAGGCGTTGAACCCGATGCGGAGCAGGGTCACTTCTTCTCCGCAGGAACGGGATACATGCGATTCAAATCGCGCAAGCTCCGCCCGAGATAGACCGCATCGAATTGCGCCTCGCCATCCGTTTCGACTTTGAGTGAGTCGATTGTGAATCCGCCTTTGGAGTCTGTGGTCAGGTCTCGAGTGACGACGATCCAATCGGCTGATGGGGATTGGACTACTGTGTAAAGGCGTTCCCCAGTCGTCGATTTGCCTACATAATAGCCTGCACCACCAATGTGGATGAAAGCGTAAGTGCCGGATACCATTCGGACTGCGAACCTCAGATAGCGATATTCCGTCGGCCCGGGTACTTCGCTGACCACATACTTCCAACCCGGAACAGGCCCTTGGCGATAATCGATCTGTTTGGGTGTTTTCGTAGAAACTTGCATACATCCGCTACCCGCGTAGCCTCCATCAATCCAGGCGATTTTGGCCGAAGCACCCTCGGTCTTCCCGAACAATTCGGCGAAGGATTTGTCTTCGTCGATCAGCGCCACCGCGCCGGTCGGGGCGGCCGATTTCAGCGTCGGTAAATCCTTGACCAACAACTTCAATCGGGTCGCGTCCGGGTGTTTCGGATCCTTTGCCAATGCCGCTTCGTATTGGAGCCGCGCGGTGGCCAGCAACACGGTTTTATCCGCGGGGAGGTCGTTAACGGCGGCCCGGAAGGCGTCGCCGACTTTCACGAGATCCCCCTTGGGCGTATTGCTGAGCAATTCCCCGGCTGTCCGCAAATCCGGCAGCGAACAAGCTCGCAGGTGTTGCGCCGCGAGGGCCACTTTGCCCTCCCGCAGATAGTGCAGGCTCATGCCGAGGTTCGCTTTCGGATCCTCGGGTTTGTCTTTCAGAATCGTGTTCAGCCGCTTCAGTTCGGCGGAGTGTTTGCGTTCGGCTTCGTGATCCGCTTGGTCGCCGGCGATGTCTTTCAAAAGTATGGTCGCCTGCGCGGCCGGCAGGTGCAAGGTCGCCGCCGCCTTCGCCTTGGCCAAGTAGGCCATCGCGTCCGGCTCGCGCCCGAGGTCGTGGCACGATTCGGCCGCTTCCCGGTAGACTTCGACCAGTTCGACTCCGAGCTTCGTCCGCTTCTCCGCTTTCTCGGCACGGGCCGCACGATCAAGCACCAACGCGAGTGCCGCGAGTTGTTCGGGTCGGTCTTTGCCGTCGGTCAACTGGCTGCGCCGGATTTCGATCGCCACGGAAAATCCGGTGGGGTCGGCCAACACGAGCGGCAAGGCTTTGTCGGCCAGCACACGGGCTATGCTCGGATTGTCCCGCGAATCGCGCGA